>JBQTJB010000023.1:0-2865 GCA_052387555.1 Blastocatellia bacterium
GTCGATCTCTTCTTCGGTTTCGATCAGAAAGCTCTTCTCGCATTGCTCCTTGCATACAGCTAAAAGCTTGACGCTGTTCGACGAATGCCGGCCGCCGATGATGTAGAACGCATCGACCATGCCCGCAAGCGCCCGTGCTGCATCCTGACGGTCGCGTGTCGCGGAGCATATTGTATTTACGACCTGAACCTCGTCGTCGGTTTTTGTTTTGATCGCTTCGGCGGTGTCGAAAAAAGTTTTGGCTTTGATCGTTGTCTGCGAAACTACCAGCGGGCTGTTTAGTTTCGGCAGCGATGCGACCTCGGTTTCGTCTCGAATAATGAATGCATGATCTGGCGCATAGCCTTTAACGCCGATCATTTCCGGGTGGTCGGGGCTTCCGACGACGACGACGTGGCGGCCCTGTTCGGCTGCTCGTGCGGCTAGTTTTTGAACCCGCGTTACGAACGGACAAGTTGCATCGACCACCTTTGAAGCTTTTTCTTCAAGTTCTTTTTGAACCTGCGGCGTTACGCCGTGGGCTCGGATAACGGCCGTCTCGCCGCGTTTGATTTGCACCGGCTCGCTTATCGTCGTAACGCCGTGCTGGCCGAGCCGCAGCATCTCCTGCTCGTTATGGATCAGCGGGCCAAGCGAACGAACCGTATCGCCTTCGCTTACAGCCTCTTCGACCATATCCACCGCACGTTCAACGCCGAAACAAAAGCCGTATTCGTCTGCAAGAAGAACTTTCATAATCTATATGGAACGCCTTTGAGCATAACCATTCATTAAGCAAATTTTATCAAAGTCGCCAGCGAAACGACAGCCAGTAAATAATTACTCTAATTCGATGCGGAAACTAACGAACCGGTTCGCGAAGAATGATCTCCGCGGTTTCGCGGGCGATGGCGGAGGCTTTTGGGTTCGAAGCCTTGAGAAAAGCGATCTGCATCAAGGCCTCGCCCGTACGCGACAGCAGCCGTACAAGATCGCCCTCTTCGGCCCGGGTTCGTCGGACAAGTTCGTCCCAGGGCATCCCCGCCGTCCAATGCTCGGCTGCGGCAGCAGCGGAAAGATTGATCTCTTCGGTCGGCTCGATTCCTGCCTTCCATTCGACATTTGAGACGGCCAAGATTATCTCCTCGAAAGTGTTCACCACGTCCAGAAGCTCATCCGACAGATATAATTCGCCGTAATCGCGGTCGGAATCGGCGGCGAGCGAGGCCATCAAACCGGCGGCGGTACGCGGTTCGATGTCGTCGAAAATGCCGAGCCGCAGTGCTTCACCGACGAGCAGGGGCCGATCGACGCGGACATCCGCCAGCCATTTTCCCGATTCGGTCACATTCTGAGCATCGAAATCGACATAGCCGAAATGATCCAAAACCTTTGCCCGCCTTTCAAACGGCAGCCATATCTCGTTACGAAGGAAATCGATCTCGCTGGCGTGCTTTTCCAGACGTTCCGCATCTTCAAACGATCCCCATAAAAGCTGCTGATTTTGCTGAGACACCCTGCCGACGATCTCTTCCTGCTTTGCGTTCAGCATCGCAGAGGCATCATCCATCTCATTTTTTTTGAATGAGACTTTCGGCTCGGTGAGCGTTTCGATCTTTCCGTCGAACGCGGCCAGAAATGCGTGTTCGATCGCCGCTTCCTTCAAAGGAAAGACATCCTTATAAATCCGGGTCACGCGCGAAAGCGGAAAGCTTGTCCCTCCGCCGTCATCTCGCATTGCGGACACCTTGTCGCCGTGAACGCTGAAGACCATGAAAAAACGTTTGCCGTTTCGCCCTTGCGTAACTAGTCGGCCGGCGATGACATTTTCGCGGAGCCAATCATGTCTGAGTTCGATTCGCGTCGCGGGAATTTTTTCATCAAGACGGTTTCGCGAACTGACCAACCGCTCAAAACCGCGAACATCATCGAGACTAAGGCCTGAATCTCCGATCCTTTGATTGATGGATTTCGTGAGCCGGTCCACCTCAAGCCTAATCCGTTGAACCTGCTTCGATGTGCTCTGAAACGCAAAACTCTTTTCGGCGATCTCCCGCAGTTGCTCGAAATTCTTAAACGCATCCAGCAGGTTCAAAAGGCTGGTGTAGGTCGCCCGAAATCGGCTTTCGAGCGGGTCGGGCGGCGCCGTCAGTAATTCCGCGATCTTTTTTGGATTTTGAAATTGTCCGGGTACAAGAACGACGAAACCTACATTATCTTTACCCCGGCGTCCGGCTCGGCCGGTCATTTGCTGAAGCTCGCTTGCGGAGAGCGGCCGCCAGCCGTCATTTCCGCGTGTGTCCGCATTGCTGATAACGACCGTCCGGGCAGGGAAATCGACGCCCGCCGCAACCGTCGAAGTGGCGAATATCGCATTCAGCAAACCGCCGGACATCAACTTCTCTATCAGCAGTTTCCACGCCGGCATGTGACCCGCGTGATGTGACGCGACCCCTGAATTTACTATTAACTTTGCGTGCTTGTGCTTTCTTATCTCCGGGAATTGGCCGACGAATTCATCGAAAATCTCATGCCGAAGCTCTTGTTTTTCTATGCTGGTTTTCTGAGACTTGTCGTTCGATACTTCCATTGCCGCTTCGTCACACTTTCGCCGCGTCGGCAAAAAGACGATCGCCGGAAGCAGGTCGTAAGCTCTAAGCGAGGAGAGAAGTTTATGCGGCGGCAGTTCCGGCGGTCGTCCGTTCATTATGGAGAGTATACCGCCTTCGCGTTTCCTTTCGTAAACCGGATGTTGTTGACCGGGTATTCGTAACGCGTGTAGGCACCGCCGTAGTTTGCGATCTTGTCTTTGAGCAATCTTCCAATTGAGTCGTACTCGCGTTCGGTGATCTTGCCTTGCGTCTGGCCTGCGGGAGCAGGCGATTG
>JBQTJB010000024.1:0-7391 GCA_052387555.1 Blastocatellia bacterium
CGAAGGACGAAGAGCCGCCCATAAACGACATTCGGGCGGAAGAGCGATAAAGAGATTTAAACGCAGAGACGCAAAGACGCCGAGAGATCTCAGGCCTTGTTTTATTGTCGCTGGCTAATGTCCAGCAATTTCTTTTCTTCACTCTGCTTCTCCGCGTCTCTGCGTTAGAATAACATCCAAATGACGAAGGCGATTTTGGTTTTAGAAGACGGACGCGCCTTCTACGGTGCGTCTTTTGGCGCGGATGGCGAGTCGTTCGGCGAAATGGTTTTCAACACGTCGATGACCGGCTATCAGGAGATTTTGACCGATCCGAGCTACGCCGGTCAGATCGTCTGCATGACGTATCCGCTGATCGGCAATTACGGCACGAACGAAGACGACGCCGAATCGCGCCGTCCATGGGCCGAAGGATTTGTCGTCCGCGAAGCCAGCCGCATCGCCTCGAATTGGCGCTCTACGCAGTCGCTCGACGATTATCTTAGGGAAAACAATATAGTTGGTTTAGAGCACATCGACACGCGTGCTCTTGTCCGCCGCATCCGCGACAAAGGCGCGATGCGAGCCGGGATTTCGTCAGTCGATCTTGATCCGGCGAGTCTGCTTGAAAAAGTTCTGGCTTCGCCGGACATGAAAAACCGCGAGCTCGCAACGGCCGTCACCATTGACGAAAAGTACGTATTTGCTCCGTTTTCAAAAGAATCGACCGACGACATGACTCGGAAATCCAAAATCCAAAATCCAAAATCCAAAACCGATTACCACGTCGTAGCATACGACTTCGGAGTAAAGACAAATTCACTGCGCGAGTTTGCAAAATTCGGCTGTAAGATCACGGTCGTTCCGGCGGAAACGTCCGCCGAGGAAGCACTCGCACTCAAACCCGACGGCATTTTCCTCTCAAACGGTCCGGGCGATCCGTCGGCGATGAAACGGGTGATCGACGAAATCAGGAAACTTGCCGAATCAAATATTCCGATGTTCGGCATCTGTCTCGGCCACCAGCTTATCGGCTCCGCATTCGGCGGCAACACCTACAAACTTAAATTCGGCCACCGCGGCGGCAACCAGCCGATCAAAGATTTGACCACCGGCAAGATCGAGATCACGTCGCACAATCATGGCTTCGCCGTAAACGCAGATTCACTACCGGCAGATGTCGTAGTCACGCACATAAACCTCAACGACAAAACCGTCGCCGGCCTTCGGCACGAAACCTTACCGATCTTCTCAGTCCAATATCATCCGGAATCCGCGCCGGGTCCGCATGATTCGGAGTATTTGTTCGAGCGGTTTGTTAAGTTAATGGATTGTAACTCGTGAGAAGACGGATGTTGATTGTCGGTATATTGGTCGCTTCTGTATTATTTGGCGGAACAATCTACTTCGCTCTACTTCGGACTCCGCTAGAGGATTTTCATAAAGTTGATATTACTGCTCTGTCTGAGACTCAATATTGTGAAGTTAAGAATAATCCGGACCGATACAATGGAAAAATTGTAAGGATCAGGGCACCTCTTGGATATTTTATACACGGAGCTTTTTTTGAAGATCCGCAGTGTCGGGATAAATACTACGAGCAGTTAGTTGACGACGGGCGAACAGCCTTGAGCTTCTTCGAGCCTAAACGCGAGGAGCTTTTCGAAACCTATCAGGAAATAATAAAAAAGAAAAAGGCTTTTAACACGATACCGATCATTGCAGTAGGACGCTTCGAGTGGAAATATCCAAAGGGAATAAGTGACGGCATCGAGGATCGCACTTCCTTTCATTTTGAGGCATACTCGATTGAACTAGCTAAAGAGTAAAAGGGTCTCAAAAGATTCGGGCTGCCGAAACCAGCAGCCCATTGTTCTAAAAAAACAGATAAAGTTTATTGTCCAATCCCGTAAATATAAGGAGCGATCACGAGCGAGACGATCGACATCAGCTTGATGAGGATGTTCATCGACGGGCCGGAGGTGTCTTTGAACGGATCGCCGACCGTATCACCAGTGACAGATGCTTTATGGGCTTCGGAGCCTTTGTAAACCATTTCGCCATTGATCTCGACGCCCTTTTCAAACGATTTCTTGGCGTTGTCCCAGGCGCCGCCGGCGTTCGACTGGAAGATTCCCATCAGTACGCCAGAGACGGTAACGCCCGCGAGCAGGCCGCCTAAAACTTCGGGGCCGAAGGTGAAGCCGACGACGACTGGCGTGATCAGCGCGATCGCGCCGGGCATCATCATTTCACGCAGAGATGCTTTGGTAGAGATAGCCACGCATTTTTCATATTCCGGTTTTGCTTTGTATTCCATGATGCCCGGAATTTCGCGGAACTGGCGGCGAACTTCGTTCACCATATCCATCGCCGCCCGGCCGACGGCCTGTATGCACAGTGCCGAAAAAATAAACGGGATCATGCCGCCGACGAACAACACGGCGAGGACATTCGCTTTATAAATATCGATACGGTCGATACCCGCAATTCCCACAAACGCCGCAAACAACGCCAACGCCGTAAGTGCCGCCGAGGCAATGGCAAAACCTTTTCCTGTCGCTGCGGTCGTGTTTCCTACCGCATCGAGATTGTCCGTACGCTCACGAACTTCGGGCGGCAGTTGGCTCATTTCGGCAATACCGCCCGCGTTATCGGCGATCGGCCCGAATGCATCGATCGCAAGCTGCATAGCTGTTGTCGCCATCATGCCCGCGGCTGCGATAGCCACGCCATATAATCCCGCAAAATAGTAAGAAGCAACGATACCGCAGGCCAATGTAAGGATAGGGATAACGGTCGATTTCATGCCTACGGAAAGGCCGGCGATGATATTGGTGGCGTGTCCGGTCGATGATTGCTGAATGATCGAGTTAACCGGTTTTTTGCCCATTGCAGTGTAGTATTCGGTAACAAAACTCATTATCGCTCCGACGATCGTTCCCACGACGATAGCCGCAAAAACGCCGTTCTTGTTGAACGTAGTCGTACGCAGCGCGATCTGGCCATCAGGCAGCATCCACATTACAACAAAATAAGCAGCGACGACGGTCAACAACATCGAAGCCCAGTTTCCTATGTTCAATGCACGCTGTACGCTCGATTTTTCATCTTTAATTCGAACGAACCAGGTTCCGGCGATCGAGAAAACGATGCCCAAACCACAGATCACCATCGGTAAAAGAATTGGAGACATTCCGCCAAAGGCATCGTTCACCCTGATCTCCTGACCTAATACCATTGTCGCCAGAATAGTTGCGACATATGAACCGAAAAGGTCGGCGCCCATGCCGGCCACATCGCCTACGTTGTCGCCCACGTTGTCGGCAATGGTGGCTGGATTACGAACATCGTCCTCGGGAATTCCGGCTTCGACCTTACCGACCAGATCAGCTCCAACGTCAGCCGCCTTTGTATAAATGCCGCCGCCAACTCGCGCAAACAGCGCTATCGACTCGGCTCCCAAAGAGAAACCCGTCAATACTTCGATCGCCGTTCTTACCTGATTTGCTCCAAGATCGGCAAACATGGCGAGAAAGGCGATGAACAAACCGCCCAAACCCAAAACTGCCAAACCCGCAACGCCAAGCCCCATTACGGTCCCGCCGGTGAAAGACACCTCTAGTGCCTGCTTTAGGCTTGTTCGGGCGGCTTGGGTCGTGCGAACGTTTGCCTTGGTCGCGATCTTCATGCCGATGTACCCGGCTGTCGCGGAAAACACGGCTCCGATGATAAATGCTATCGAGATAACCCAGCTCGAATGGATCTCTCTGCCATTTACCTCGTGGATCGTTCCCGAATAGGCCAACAATGCGGCGGTGAATAAAACAAAAATGCTGAGTACTTTCCATTCGGCCTTCAAAAATGCCATCGCGCCGTCCGCAATGTAGCCTGCAAGCTCCTGCATTTTTTCGTCTCCGGCGTCCTGCTTGCTGACCCAGACCGACTTAAAAAACATTACCGCGAGTCCTAAAATCCCTAATGCGGGCACTAAATAAATAACGTAACTGTTCATATTTTTTTATATTGAAATGCAGAAACCCGCGCGTTAGCAAGGGCGTAACATTCGACGCGTCATGCGATTCACTCTTCATCACGGCCTTGGCTTCTGCATTTTCGCAGGCGATTTCAAAACTATTGATTATCAAGTAATTGCAACATTTAATCAATTGTCGAAGGGCTGAAACATGAGCAAATCGCGTTAGCCAGCCACTCAGAAAGAAAGTCAGAACCGATAACTCCTCCTGTTGCCCCGAGTAGGTCTGAACGCGTTTCGCCTCCGATGTCAGAACCATGAGCGATAGCGACTGGGTTCCTCGGCTACGCCGTCCGATGTGCGAAAAGGCTCAGCCTTTCCGGCCCGATCTCCTCTTACCTACGCGAATTCGCCGCATTCTATTCTTCCTGTGGGTTCCCACAGTCGAACGAGCGTGAAACACCACAATTACAACGTTGTCCTTCCGGTTACTTCATACAAAAGAGAGATTCAAAATACTTGCTCAGCTCGAGTTTACGAGTTTGATTTTGGCAGCTAAGGAGATTGCGAATGAGAACGCTTTGGGCAACCAGAACGATTCCGGTTGGTGTCGGCGTCATCGTCATAACGTTATTTCTGACGAACGTTCTCTTCTCCGGCAAGCCGCGTGTGCTTGCAGTCGATGAAGTACCCGTCGCTTTCTGGGCATGGCGTATTCAAACCCCTTCAGACGATGAGATAAGTTCAGCATTTTCGAAAACGGGAGCAAAGATTCTATTTCTCCACGCCGGGCAGATAGATATATCCGACGGAATTGTGAGGCGTATTAGACCAGTGTCAGGCAGAATCCCGACGACGGCCGAAATCCACTTCGTTTATAACGGCACGCGCAAGTTCCTCACCAACTTCGAACAAACCGACATTGTTGTCCTTGCTGAAACGATCTCCAAAACTTATCAAGCGGATCGTCAGCGTGCCGAAATCGATCAGGCGAGCGTGAAAGGAATTCAGCTTGATCTGGATATCCCAACCCGGCTTCTTCCGCGATACGCGGAGTTTGTTCGGCGTTTACGCACACTGTTGCCATCGGACACGACACTTTCCATTACTGGTTTGCCGACCTGGGCTGAGTCCGACAACATTCGTGATTTGTTGGCCCAAGTCGATTTCTGGATTCCGCAATGTTATGGATTGGCAGTTCCAACGAGCGTTGACAAGCGAATACCGATCTCATCGGCCTCGGAAGTTGCTCGAACTATCGCAAAGGTGCGGCTTCTCAATAAACCGTTTTACGCGGGACTGTCGGCTTACAGTTACGCGATCCACTACGACCAGCATGGAAATCTTCTGGAGCTACGCGGCGATATCGACCCCGCCCTGGCAGCACAGAACACGGACCTCGAATTGATCGAAAGCGGCACGTTTGGTCGAGATGCTCGCGACAGCCAAATCCGCTACGTGTATAACGCAACAAGTGATCTGGTGCTTGACGGACTGATCATCGTGGCCGGAGAAAGCCTTGTATTCGATCTGCCGAGCGCCGCTTCGTTAAGAGCAAGTGCGAGAGCCGTTCGGGAGAATGCAGGTGAAAGACTGCTCGGCGTCTGTATATTTCGATTGCCTACGCTGAATGACGAAACGACGCTCGGCATTGGTGCTATCGCCGCAGCTCTGCTCGACACACAGACCGATGTCTCCACTACCGTCTCGCTCACGAGCAACTCGGACGGACAACTGACCATTCATGCGGAAAACACGGGCACCGCAAGTTCGGCCCTTGGAAAAGATGCTCTGACTCTCGACCTAAACGTCCCCGCAGGAAGCGTCAAGGGCGTAATCGGTATTGCCGGGTTCAGTTCGTTAGAAACCTTGTGCAGCACCGGTGGAAGATCGCAGCGCTGCAGCGGGGCAAGGGCAAACATTATCCGCGTAACATCAAGCGCTTGGGAACCGGGAACAACCGCCTCGATCACGCTCAGTTACAAAGGCACGCTTTCGGAAACACTCGCAGGCGAAATTACAACCCAAGTAAACGACGGACGGGTTGTGCGCGAACAACACGAACTCGCGATTCGGAAAAAATAAAAAGCAGGACAACTAAAATGATGAAGTTCAATAAAAGGATCGTTTCAGTTACGTTCGTCACCCTCGCTGCCGGTGTGATAACCGCGATCGCGTGCGGTTGGAGCATTATGACTGATCACTCTGTGCGTTTCAGCAGTCGGAGCGGCCGTGCATTTTATCGCCTTCCGCCGCTTCCTATGGTGGTCGATCCGAAAACGGGAAAGGAGCTTTCTACTCGTGAAGTAGAACAGTTCGATTACAATCAGAACGATTCCGACACTGTGGATGGGCTGCCTGAAAAGGTTGATTCCGATCAGGGGACTAAGTCGGATGGGGTCTGGATACAGGCGAAATCTGCCATTGAAAAGGACGACCTGAGCGAGGCCGAGACATTGTTGAGGAGGTATCTCGAGATGACCTCGCTGTCGACTCCCGAGTATGGCGTAGACAGCAGTCAGGATTTCTACGAGTATCGCAACTCAGCGTATGACATGCTCGATGCCTTGATAGCGTTGCAGAAGGGATCGTCAAGGAAGGCCGTTAAAGCCTATCTCAAAGCCCGTGAGGAGATTACTAACAGCGTGTTGACCGGGGAAGAGTTCGACGATGTGATAAAGAAAGCCATTCCTGACACTAATCTCAATGACAATTGGGCCTATTTACTAAACGCCCAACTCGCCCGCTCGAAGGATCAGGTTGGTGCGTTGAAATCGTTCCAAAAACACGCTGTCGATTTCCCGGCGAGCGAGAAACATGAGGCCGTTCTTTTTATGATCGCTCGTTTAACGATGCGGCAAAGTTACAGTTCGACCGCGAAAGGCTGCTACATCGAAAAATTAACCGACCGAGAAGAAGCGAATTATCGCCAAACCGATAGAGTGGCTATCGAGCCGAAGGAAAAGTGCCAGGACGAATCGTGGCATATGGCGATCAAAGCCTTCCGAAAACTAATAAAGAAATATCCCCAGGGCAGGTACGTCAACGACGCCCGTGGGTGGATTGCGAATCTGTACCTAAATGGTGAAGAGACGGCGCTCGCTCTCGCCGAATACTACAGATTGCTGGGTAGCACCGATCTAGGTGTTCGACTGGAAGCGAAAAAATCGCTCCAGTTTATCGGTCACGAATACGACGACGACACGCTCGACAAGGTCGAGGCGTTGATCGCAGACGAACCGGACGCTGCACTCGCGTACGCTTATCACCGAATTTACAATCATGCGATCGATTTTACATATGTGGAATTCGAAGAGTGGTGCTGCCGTGGAGATGATAGATGGTCGGAAATCGAAAATGAAGGTGAACGGGTAAAGAAGGAGAATGATAAGGGCCGTCACGAACTTGAGAGGATCGCAAAGTTCGCGACAGCGAT
>JBQTJB010000025.1:0-4564 GCA_052387555.1 Blastocatellia bacterium
CTGGAAGAGCTGCAAGCCGACGCCGATGAATGGATCCGCCACTACAACGAGGAGCGGCCCCATTCCGGCAAGTACTGTTACGGCAAGACCCCGATGGAAACTTTTGCCGAGTCAAAACACCTGGCAATAGAAAAGGAACTGGACAACGAAAAATGGTGGTCGCACGATTCCCAAAATCGTACACCCACCCCTATCGAAAATCTTTCAACCGTCAGATGAAGTCTTGATTAGTACAGCTTCAGACGACGAACTTGTTGGTAGGCGAATTTCATGTTCTCGCGGTGAATTGTTTCACTTTTGAGAATGAATGGCATTTTTCATTTGCAAAAAACCATGATCTTCCTCGATCAAGTCATCGAGCCTACTCGCAATATCAGCGCCAGCATTTGCTCGCAACGACGGTTCCGGTTACTTGGCCGCCAACCGGAATATTCACGGACGACGTATTTTCTTTGCTCGACGCGATGATTGAAGAACGACTCGCCGATGGAGAACCGCCTGAAGTAATTGTTGTAAAGGAAGAAGGCAAAGCTCCGGAAATTATTGAAGATTGACAATACTTGAAACACGCGACTTCACTTTTTGAAAAACCAAAAAGTAAGAGTGGTTTTTTCGAGCATGAACTTGAATCTTTAATCGGCTCACAACTGGCCGATTCGTTCGAACTACAACAAACAAATCTTTCGTATAAAATCCTAGCGATTCGTAACCAGTTATCAGCTCGACATGAGTTAGCCGCTGTGTGTTCGCGCTTACCTCGTCTTGGCATTTAACGACAAATACACCTTTTGGTTTAAGGGCGCGGTAAGCTTCTCGGCCGGTTTTAAGATATAAATCCAATACGGCTTCGTGATACTTAGGCTGGTTCACCGTGTCCGGCGTCGTTTTCCCGTTGGAATAATGATGTCGAAAGGAGGTGTGAGTCCCCGAACCAGCTAAATTCTCCGAATCGGCGCGAAATAACCCTTCCATGTATGGGGGGTCAAAAACCACACAATCGAGCGATTCGTCGGTATATGGAAGATGTCGGCTATCAATCCCCGACTGTACCGCGATTTTATGCGCTGGATCGATGTCAACCTTAGCATCAATATCCGAAAAAAGTAGGCTATACTTCCCAAGTGGGATCAGTTGCCAAAAGACACCTTTCCCGTACGTCAAATCTGCAACAGTTGCGCCTGGAGGGATATGGAGATTACTCAATTGGCGAAACACTTCTGCATTTCCAGATAAATGAGCAGATAGGACAACATCAGTAGTCGAAATGCCACCCTGAACTCGCCTTGTGGATTCAGTGCCAGAACCGTCTGCTGTCGGTGGCAATGCGAAACGGTCGAAAAGTGGCGGTTGCTTCATATTCAATAATCTACTCTGAGTAGAGTAATGTGTCAAGTTTAAAGTGCGATCATTACCAACCGTACAGCTAAGAATTTCTCTAAAAGCGTATCTAGCCTCAATTGATGTTACACCCTACATGCTCGGCAAATGGGTAATTGGCGTGAGTCCGCAGACGATCTTCGCTATAGCAAATGGAACACGCAAACCGAGTCTCGAAGTGCTGCAAGCGATTATAAACGGATTACGAGTGAAAGGGTATCCTACAGTGCTCGGAGATATTGTCCAAATCGACGAGGCTGGTTTGAAAGCGGAAGATAAATCTCCTTCACGAACAAAATCGACGAAAGAGTTGACTGAATGAACGTTCATTCAGTACTATATCAAAACACAATTATCCAGGAGCTAAGTGTCAATATGGAACCACAAATGGAAAAAGAATATGTAAAGGGCGGTGAGTTTTTGATCACAGACCAAACGACGGCCGAGATTTTTACACCTGAAGATTTTACCGACGAGCAAAAAATGATCGGTGAAACGACGCGCGAGTTTGTCGATAACGAGATTCATCCGCAGCTTCCCGCATTGGAAAATCACGCTTGGGAGATCGCCCGCGAGTTGGTCAGGAAAGGCGGTGATCTCGGCCTTTTAGGCGCGACAATTCCTGAAGAATACGGCGGTCTCGGACTCGACCAAACGACGGGCGTGGTGATTGCCGAATACATCGGACGAGCGGGCGGCTTTGGCACGACTTTCGGCGCGCAGACATCCATCGGACTGCTTCCGATCCTTTATTTCGGATCCGAAGAATTGAAACAGAAATGGATTCCGCCGATCGTCGCCGGAGAGAAAGTAACAGCATATTGCCTTAGCGAAGCGGGCTCCGGCTCGGATGCTCTTGGGGCAAAAACCAACGCGAAACTCACCGAAGACGGTCAGCATTACATTCTTAACGGAGAGAAGATGTGGATCTCGAACGGCGGTTTTGCCGACGTTTATATAGTCTTTGCAAAGGTCGATGGCGAGAAAGAAAAATTCTCGGCATTCGTTGTCGAACGCAGCGAGAATTGCCGCCCCGGAAACGAAGAACACAAAATGGGCATCAAGTCGTCATCGACCACGCCGCTCATATTGTCGGACTGCTGGATCCCGGCAACGAACCTGATCGGCAATGTCGGCGACGGGGCGAAAATTGCGTTTAATATTCTTAATGTCGGCCGATTCAAATTAGGGGCATCGGTAACCGGCGGGGCGAAACTCGCCTTGCACGAGGCAATTCGTTACGCCAACGAGCGTCACCAGTTCAACAAACCTATCTCGTCATTTGGGGCTATCAAGCACAAATTGGCTGAAATGGCTATCCGCACATGGGTTGCCGAATCGATCACTTATCGAACGGTTGGCATGATCGATGCGCTGATCGGCGACGGCGCAGACAATGCAAAGAAAATGCAGTCGATCGAGGAATACGCGGTCGAATCGTCGATCAATAAGGTCGCCTGCAGCGAAGCTCTTGATTACGTTGTAGATGAGATGGTACAGATCTACGGCGGTTACGGCTATTCGGCGGATTATCCGGCGGAAAAAGCGTACCGCGATTCGCGCATCAACCGAATTTTCGAAGGCACGAACGAGATCAACCGATTGCTCATCCCCGGACAGTTGATGAAGCGTGCAATGAAGGGCAAGCTCGGCTTACTGTCGGCGGCAAAGGCTTTGCAGGATGAGATCTTAAATCCGCAGATGTCATTCGATGAAGACACCAGTTTGCTTGCGGCCGAAACAAAACTGGCGCAGAACGCTAAGAAGGTCGCGTTGATGGTGCTTGGCACGGCGGCGCAGAAATACATGATGGCACTCGCCGATCAACAGGAGGTTCTCGTCAGCACCGCCGACATTATCATGGATGCGTATCAGATGGAAACTGCGATCTTGCGGGCAAAGAAGTTTGCCGAAAAGAATGGAGAAGATGCCGCCGCACGACACATCGACATGGCCTCGGTTTATTGCAACGATGCGATCCAGCGTATTGATGCCAAAGCGAAAAACACTATAGCCGCGATTGCGGAAGGGGACGAAGGCCGCACGCTGCTCGTTGCTCTGAAGCGGTTTACAAAGAACAATTCGCCGATCAATACGATCGCGGCCCGGCAACGCATTGCCGATACGCTGATCGCCGCAAACACATACGTGTTTTAGTTTCCATGGAAACTATTCAAAACAAACCGGTTGAGCAGTGTCTTTTGGGGGCCGCTAAACCGGTTTTTTATTAGATTCATTATGAAAATAAATCCCATTCTTTGTTTCGCGATGCTCCTTTTTGCGTTTGCGGCACCCGCATTTTCGCAATTGACTGACAAGCGTATCGACGATATTCGAGGACGCTATTTGCATGTGAACTATCTAATCGCCGAAAGCGAAAAAGAGCCGGAGCACTCCTCCATATTTCTCACCGAGATTGTCGTCAATAAAAACAACGGGTCGTATCCGGCCGTTGGTATTTACAATTCAACTGTCAGCTTTTACTACACTTTCGGTGACCGTGAGCAGAATCCTTACCCAGATCGGCTGCTTAAGATCGTCGTATCGACAAAACGCTCAGCGAGAAGCGAGAGCGTTGAGTATTTTTTCGACGAAATCGGCAAACTTATCTTTTGTTCCGAAAATAAGGAAGACGAAGAACGCCGAATGTATTTCAACGCCGGTCGGCTGATTCGATTTAGCGACGGCGATCTCGTTTCCAAGTCTACTGGAACTAAAGAGACTAATGCTGTAAAGAGAGCAATAGATCAACTAAAAAAACTTGAAATAATCTTTAAGAACTCGCTTTGACTACAACTTGCGGGTTCTCTGGGTTTTAACTTTATCTTTCCTGCTTCTACACCGTAATGTAGAATCTTTTTAATGGCAGAAAAGTATCGAGTAGAACGCTGGCGTAAACCTCATGCGCCGAATCCGGCGATGCTGCGGCTGGCGCTGGTTTCGGAAGGCTATGCCGTTTTTCAATGGTGCGACCAGCCGCGCACATTTTACGGCCCTCATAAACACGCGGAAGACCAATCGCATTGGGTCGTTTCCGGCCAATTGGAGATCTACGTAAAAGGCTCCGGGACATTCCATCTCGGACCCGGCGACCGCGATTTTATGCCCGCGGAAACTTACCACACAGCGCAAGTGTTGGGTGACGAGCCGGTGCTTTACCTTATCGGCAAAAAGCTGAGAGTCGAGA
>JBQTJB010000026.1:0-7692 GCA_052387555.1 Blastocatellia bacterium
ACAACCCCCTTTTATTTGGGTTGGTTTGGTGTACCGGGGGCTTTTGTTTGCGGCGCTTTGGACCCCACCCACCTGCTCCCAAAAAACAACACGCCTCCGAAGATCAGCCGAGGACGAACGACCGCGACGTAGATTCCTTTTCCCGCTCGACAGCCCCAAACAGCGGCACGAGTGCGAACCATGCTAGGAACCAGAATTCAAAATCCGGGAAGGCAAGTATAAGCAGCACCGCCGAGAGAAGCGCCAACAAAGCGTTTTTCCAGCAAGGCAAATTTCGCCGAACTTGCGCCAAAATCATGTCGTAATAATATCAGATGCGGCTACGACCGGTCTTGCAGTGACGAGTTTCGTAAGTCAATTTGAACTAAGTTCAATCAAAGTGAGAATTTCGCTGACTGGTCTCAACAAATTTTGTCATACGCCGAATGACGGATTTTGTCATTATGTCGGGATTTTGCAATCGCCTTCCGTCACATTGATGCGTTGACCTTAGCCTTTAGGTGAAAACGAATCAATATGAACGTAGAACCGTTCCAATTTCGCAAATAACCCGTTTTATTGAGTTTAAAGTAGGTGAGCCCGGCCGCTCTCGGCCAGGCTCAAAAAGGAAGGACAACTGAAGGAACGCTCGGAAGGTGATCAAGCACAGTGGCAAACCGCGCTCGGAGAAGTGTTGGCGGCGGGGTCTTGACTAAGTTCGTCAAGCTAGCCGCTTTCCTGTTAGCACGTTCCGTGCCAAAGCGTTAGTCCCAAGTCCAAAGTCCAAAGTTCAAGATCACAAAAGTCCGTAAGCTATTAATCCAGATATATTTACCCAATAAAAAAGGCTGACGAGCAGCCTGTGACTTCGGACTATGGACTTTGGACTTTGGACTTGCGAGTTACACTATTTGGAACAGCGCTCCGCTTGCCGCTGCAAAGCGATGGCTTCCTGGTTCTCGGAGTCGATCTCCATCGCCGATGCTGCGTAGCTTTTAACCTGTAAACAATCGCCTCTTTCGAGGTATATCTTGCCAAGGTTTACGTGAGCGTCTACCTGCTGGTTGTCCCAGAAGATCGCCGTCTTGAAAGCGCTGACGGCCTGATCGAGGTCGCCGCGCCGCAGATGCAGCTTGCCGAGTATCAGATAACTTTCCGCGCTCATCGGCTCACCGGCCAAAATACGACGTATTACTGCCATCGCCTCGTCGTCGTTTCCATTTTTGAAGAGCGTACGCGCCTGCGCCATCAGCGTGTCGGAGGCGTTTAGCGTAGGTTGATTGATCGGCGTGTTCTTTCGATTGCTGAGCACGACGCTTACAAAATCGCGCCGCTGCGGCTGCTCTACCCGAAGGCTGATGTCAGGAACAGTACCGGATTTTGCCCATTCCTTTTCCAGATTTGCATAGCGGTTGTTGAGCGTAAGGTTTGTCCGTGCCTGGTTGTCAACGGCTGCGGCAGTTTCGTCCTTCATCGCCGAAAGCGATTTTGAAAGAACGTAGCATGCTTCGCCGTCGGTGCTTTTGGCGGCGATGACGGCGCGAAGATTCTGAATTGCCTCTGTGTGATTCGCCAAAAGAAAAGATGCGTAACCGTAATTGAAACGAACCGCCGCGTCTTCCGGTGCTGATTCCGCAGCCTTTTTCAAAAGCTCTACGCCCTCCGCCAAAAGAGCAGCCGACCGCGCCTGATTTTTCTTTTCCGTTTTTGCGGCGCTAACGGCGATCGCACCGAGCGTGTTGTAAACGCTCGTCAGTTTCAGGTCCTCGGCCAGCGGACGCAGCACCGCTAATGCCTGCTCATATTTTCCCTGCTGCCACTGTATCAAGCCAATATAGAACGACGCCTCTGCAAAGCCTTCGTCGTTACAAAGCGGCGGCTTGTTTTCGCTCTTCGCTCTTTCCTTACATTGGTTGTTAGTGGAAATTACACGCTCGAACGAATCTATAGCCTCGCCGAATTTTCGTTGGCCAAGATAAAGATGGCCGAGTTCGAGTGCCGCGTCGGCAAAGTTCGAATCAGGAGTTACCTCGGCGTAGAGCCGCATCGCGTTCTTTAGAAAATTTTCGCGTGCCTCGCCCGGCGGCGACAGAAGTCCTTTTATGTAGGCCTCGAAAGCTCGCGAAGGCACTTTGCTCGCCGATTCTATAAGCTGGTTCTGCGAAAATGGCAGTGCTTTGTCCCGTTGATAAAGTATCTGGTAGGCGATCTGACCCTGCATCGTCTGCAGATTGCCGAGAGCATCGTTTAATGCAATGTCGCGCGTTATCCGCCGTCCATCGATCTCTTCGCTTAAAAAACGCCCTTCGTTCACGCGGATGATCTGTGCCGTGATGTTTATCGTTGCGGCTGTTTCGGCCTGTGCGGGTACAATGTTGTATCGTCCTGCGACAAGCAGCGTCGCGCCGCTTTCGCGGGCAAGCTTCAGCGACGTGGCGAGGCTGGGCAAGTTCGCAAGCGGTATCCGAAGCCGCTGCTGCACGATCTTACGCTCGCTGTTCGAGACGACGTTCAGGCCTGGAACCTTCAATAATTCGGAAAGCGAAAGGGCGATACTCTCGCCGACCCAATTGAACTCCGGTTTGTCCGAACGGTTCTCAAACGGCAGGACCATCACTCTGTCCGAAACTTTTTGCGGCGTCTGAGCGAAAGTAAAAGAAACCGCGCATGCCGCCAGGATCGTTGTAAATAATAGCTTTTTCCGCATTACAAACCTATAAAATAAAAAATTCGCTTGGGTGGCAAGCGAATCGGCATAATCGTTAAGATGCAAAAATCTCTACAAAAGATGGTAACCGGTACGGGATTTGAACCCGTGTTGCCGCCGTGAAAGGGCGGTGTCCTAACCCCTAGACGAACCGGTCATGAAGCTTTTCGCTTGCATTTACCTGCGAAATAGCTGTCAAAACCTTCGCTTGCCGTCCGCAGGCGAACGATAAGAATACCTTTTTGCGATTTTTATTGTCAAACTCACTTTGACGGGACTTCCAACGCTCTGCCGGTAATTAATTGCAGCGTTTATTTCGGAATAGGTGATAACTGATAGGTAATAGCTGATAGCTACTGTCCCGTTATCACTTTTCACTTGCTTTGGATGAGATCTTCAGCATAACTATTCGCTGCTTCCAGCTAACTTTGGTTTAATAAGTCAGATGTTTTGTCTGACAAAGCCAAGCAGATCCGCGATCAGCGCCTTTAGCGAAGCGAACAAAGGTGCTGATTTCTCTTATCCATTCATCGGCGAGACCGAACATGGTTTCGTCCGTTCCAGGAAACATAAGAATTTAAAGACTTACAATATCGACCACAACCGCATTATTATCGGCCAAGGCAACGAAGATTGGGAAAAAGCTAAGAACGCTGTACGCAACTGGAAGATGTTCGATATGAGGTGGGTCGAACTTTGCTGGCCCGATACGCCTATCGAAGAAGATCGCACCGTCGCGATACTCGTCCGCCACTTCGGTTTCTACTCCCTAAACGCGGCACGGATCGTTTATGTGATCGATAAATGGGACCGGTTCGGCTTTGCCTACGGAACGCTCGCCGATCACGGCGAATCCGGCGAAGAGCGATTCATGGTGGAGATGGACGAAGAAACCGGCGAAGTCTGGTACGATCTCTATGCTTTTTCAAAACCGAATCATTTCCTTGCGAAACTTGGTTACCCTCTGACCCGAATGCTCCAAAAACAATTCGCCGCCGACTCCAAAACCGCTATGCTCCGGGCGATTTAGACCGTCACTGACTCTATATCGAATAATGACTAACTTTCATAAAGCAGCGGCTGAATTTGAGAGTCTTGATTCGATGGTATCAAGTTGTTGTCTGGAACCTCTTCTAAACTAAGACGACGACGAGCCTCTCTGCAGTATTGTGGATTGTTGTCAATTAGCACACAGCGTCGTCCAAGAGAAAGCGCGGCCACACCTGTTGAACCACTCCCACCAAACGGATCAACCACAAACCCGTCTTCCGGACAAAGCAACTTGATAAAAAAAATGGGGAGGTCAACTGGAAATACCGCCGGATGTCCCATGTTTTTTTCCAACGAGGGCTTTGCTAATGACGTTTTGGCATATTAGCACGTTATCCACGATGGCGATAAGTGCAGGGATTATCTTGCCCCTTTTAAGACTGTGTCGAAATACTGCGTTCAATCTGACAACTTGTAACTGCAATCGGCATTATCTATCATTCATTATTCAGGTGACCCTCAAATGAAACGCGTATTTCTTATCGACTCGATGTCGCATATTTTCCGGGCGTATTTTGCCCCGATGGGCGCGCGGCAGGAGCCGCTCCGCAACAGCAAGGGACAGGTAACCCAAGCCGTGTTTGTATTTACGAACATGCTTCGAAAGCTGATATATGACGAAAGGCCGGATTACATAGCGGCGGTTTTCGACACGGCGGCTCCGACATTTCGGCACGATTCGTTCGCCGACTACAAGGCGAACCGCGAAGAGATGCCGGAAGACCTTGCCGCGCAGCTTCCCTATATCGTCCGCGTTTGCGAAGCGTTCAATTTGCCGATCCTGAAAATGGATGGTTTCGAAGCCGACGACATCATCGGCACGCTTGCCAAAAAAATCGCCGAAAAAAACTTGCAAGCCGTGATCGTTTCCAATGACAAAGACCTCTGCCAGTTAGTGAAAGACCCAAACATCGTTGCCATGCGACAGAATTCGTCCAACGTCAAACGCAAAGTTCCCGTGCCGCCGATCGAATGGTGCGACGAGGCCTGGGTGCAGAACAAATTCGGTCTGCCGCCGTCGAAGATCATCGATCTGCTCGGCTTGATGGGCGACGCGATCGACAATATTCCCGGTGCTCCAGGCATCGGCGAAAAAGGAGCGTTAAAGCTCGTGCTCGAATTCGGCTCTGCTATCGGAGCGATGGAAAACGCCGAAAAAGTTACTCACAAAACCTATCGCGAAAGCCTTTTGAATAATCAGGAGATCATCCGCCAGTCGCTCGAACTCGCCACGATTCATTGCGAGGCGCCCGTCGAACTCGATCTTGACCAGCTAAAGTTCCGCGAACCGAACCGCGCCGCTGCCTATCAGCTTTTTCGCGAACTCGAATTCAACACGCTGACAAAAGAGTTTGCCGATTCGGCGACGCTTTTTGACATGCACAGTGAAAGCTCGGGCGAAAAGGCCGAACAGAAATACGAGCTGATCAATAACCGCGAAGGCCTCGACAAACTGATCCGCAAGTTATGGGAGACCGAGGTTTGGTCGTTCGAGGTTGATGACTCGAATAAAGGCGAATGGAACAGCGCGTTCGACAAAGTGCCGCCGTTGGGTCTGGCGGTCGCGACCGCTCCGGGCGTTTCGCATTACATCGATCTTGAAAACTTCGATGGCGGAACCGATGCCGCAGTCGGGCCGCTGCGGGACATTTTCTCCAACGGGTTTCTCGACAAAACGACGCACGATTACAAACGCAATCTCGCAGTTCTGGCAAAACTCGGGATAGGAACGGCGGCGGTCAAGGACGACCCGATGATCGCTTCATATTTGCTGGATTCGGGCCGGATACACCACGAATTGCAGTTTCTGGCGCAGAACCATTTGGATGCGTACCCGCGAACCGAGCTGCCCGACGGATTTACAAAAGAGGCGTTCGAAACCGCCGAACGCGCGGACTTCGCGTTTCAGCTTACGCCGATGCTTCGGTCGAAGATCACGGCAGACGGCCTGACAAAAGTGTATTCGGAAATAGAAATTCCGCTTGAGCCGATCATTGCCGACATCGAAATGGCCGGGATGAAGGTCGATGCCGATGCTTTGCGAACATTCTCGGAATTTATTTCGAAAGAGCTCGAATCGCTACAGACAAAGATATTTGCTGTTTCAGGGCGGGAGTTTAATATCGGCTCGCCCAAACAGGTCGGCGAAATTTTCGAAGAGTTAAATATCGCAACGGGACGCAAAACCGCGACCGGACAGGTCTCGACAAGCAAAGACGTGCTCGCCGAACTCGCCGTCGATTACGAGATCGCACAGTTCATTATCGACTACCGCGAGCTTGATAAGCTTCGTGCAACCTACGCCGATTCGCTTCCGAAAATGATCGGCACCGACGGCCGTATCCACGGCGTTCTGAGCCAAACCGTTGCCGTCACCGGACGCCTTAGCTCGACCGAACCGAACCTGCAAAATATTCCCGTCCGTACCGAACTCGGCCAGCGAATTCGCAAAGCGTTTATCCCCGAAAAAGGCAACAAACTTATTTCGGCTGATTATTCGCAGCTTGAACTGCGCATTTTGGCGCACATTACGAAAGATCCCGTGATGCTCGAAGCATACTTGAATAACGAGGACATTCACGCTAAAACGGCGCGTTTAGTTTTCGGGGCAACCGACGAAAAAGACCTAAAGGAAAAACGCCGCCTCGCCAAAATCGTAAACTTCGGCATCGCCTATGCGGTCGAAGCATTCGGCCTGTCGCAGCGTGTCGGCATCAGCAAAGCAGAGGCGCGCAAGGTGATCGACGATTATTTCACTACATACAAAGGCATCCGCGAATACATGGATCGCATCCCCGAAGAGGCTCGCGAAAAAGGTTACGTCACGTCGCTATTCGGCCGACGACGTTATTTTCCCGGCATCAAAGACCGCAATTTCGCCATCCGCTCTCGCGCCGAGCGTGAGGCAATAAATATGCCGATCCAGGGCACCGCTAGCGACATTGTCAAGATAGCAATGATAAAAGTTTTCAACGCCCTGAAAAAAGAAGGCCTGCAAACAAAAATGATAATGCAGGTTCACGACGAATTGTTGTTTGAGGCACTCGATAACGAAGTAGAAAAAGCCAGTGAGATCATCAAACACGAAATGGAATCCGCCGCCGTTCTGGATGTCCCGCTAATTGCCGAAGTCGGCGTAGGTGATAATTGGATGAACGCAAAGTAAGCCTTTTCATGCCTAATTTCTTTATGATCGAATCGACAACTGAAACAGACCGTACGAAAGTAAAGCGCCTGCCCGTTCGCGGCCATTACGACCGCGAAACGATCTATGCGATTCTCGACGAGGCGTTCATCTGCCACGTTGGGTTTATTGTGGATAGCCAACCTTATGTCATCCCGACCGGCTTTGCGCGGATCGGCGACGATCTTTATATTCACGGTTCGGCGGCGAGCCGCATGCTGCAAAATCTGGCGAAAGGCATCGATGTTTGCGTCACGGCAACGCTTATCGACGGTTTGGTACTGGCGCGCTCGGCTTTTCATCATTCGATCAATTACCGTTCGGTTGTAATTTTGGGAAAGGCCGAGTTGATCGAAGATGCAGAAGAAAAGAATAAAGCCCTCGAAGCGTTTACCGAACACATCATCCCAGGCCGTTGGGACGAAGTCCGATGGCCAACCGAACTCGAGCTAAAGGCAACGTCCGTTCTAAAACTGCCTATCGAAGAAGCATCAGCAAAAGTGCGTACGGGCGACCCGAAGGACGATGAGGCGGACTACGCGATGAACGTCTGGGCCGGCGTTCTGCCGTTAGATCACGTCCTGAGCAGGCCGGTGCCCGATTCGAGACTCAGTGAAAACATCAATGTTCCCGATCACGTAAATAAATACGACCGCAAAATCAAGAAATAAAAGAGATACTGTCTTGAAAATCAAATGTAAAAAGCCGGATTTGGGACAAAAGGGCGATTGTGTTTGATAACACCGAAAGCAATGTGCAGGAGCTTACGCAT
>JBQTJB010000027.1:0-12344 GCA_052387555.1 Blastocatellia bacterium
GTTCCGTAAGCTTCCTCCTCGATCTCAGCGTGATAGTCCCGCGCGATCGATTTCCCTTCCTTATTCGTATTGCTGATCGCCAAACGGCTAGGCTTATGGCCGAGGAAAACGTGGCAAATCTCTTCCATCAGTGTAGCATTGTGGCGGTTGCGGCCGTGTGTAGGGTTAAGAATTATCAGCTTACGGCCGTCCGGCAACTTTTGCGAGGCCGCTCCGCCCGACCATTTGTCTTTCCCGTCACCGAGAAGCTGCTTAAGGGTTCCTTCCGTCAAATTCGCTTCGATATCTTCGAATTTTACAACAAGCAGTTTTGCATATTGGGCAAGTTTGAACGGATCGAGACGCTGGTCGTCGTAACGCAGACCGGCAAACTCACGCAGTCCCTGAGCTCGTATTTCGTGATGTCGTCCTTTTTGAGTTGGGGGCAAATCTGAAGAATCCACGGCTTTGATAGTAGAACAGACCTTCCGTCTGTTCAAAAAATTTCGGTGTCTTCGTGCTTTTCTGTGTGCTCCGTGGTTTTGCTTGAAAGCCTTATCCGCGGAAGACACGGAAAACACAGAACAACAACGTGTTGAAGAGACTTTTCAGACAACCTCTATCTCGCGTATCACAGCGTCAGGCTGGAAAGCCTGTCGTACTTTAAATTTCTTTGTATTCCGAATCGACATCTTCGCTCGAGAGCGCGACGCGGTAATTTTTCGATTGCACCTGGCTGGTAATAAGCAGATCGTCTTTTGTCTTCAATAGGTCTGCTCGGTTATAAACGGATAGTTCGAAATTGTAGCCGTGGGTGATCGCATCCTTGGGGCAGGCCTCTACGCAGTAGCCACAGAAAATGCAGCGGCCGTAGTCGATGTTATAGACCTTTGCATAGCGTTCGTCGCGGCCGATGCGCTCGGCGTAGGGCCGAGGGTCTGTTTCAGCCTCGATATAAATGCAATCCGAAGGGCAAGCCGCCGCGCACAGATAACAGGCGACGCATTTTTCCTTCCCGGCCTCATCGACGTGAAGCAGATGCTGTCCGCGGTAACGCGGCTGGACGGTGATCGGAACATCAGGGTACTGCACCGTCCACTTCTCCCGCGGAATCTCGGAAAGCGTACGCTTCATTCCCTTTAGAACCGCTACCGTAGATTGAATAACATCCGAAATAATCGACATTTAAGTTCTCTCAAAAAAGACAAAACATCAGGCATCTAAATCTGTATGCCCTTTAGAACAATGTGGTTACAGGCCATCGTTTTAGGTGCTTCCTACTGCATTCCCTGCATCATCAACTGCAGTCCGCCGAGGAAAAATACAAAAATCAGATAAGCTATGCTTAATATAAGTCCCACAACGCCGGTAATAAGCCCTCCAAGAGCCAGTCCTCCGCCTCCGTAATTTGCCGGATCGTTCGATGCTTTGCTTCGAGCCATAAAACCAGTGATCATCGCGGCAAGACTCGGAATCAATGATCCGCAACAAATAGTTAAACCAAGAATTCCTAAGACGAGCGAGACGATTGCGAGAGTTTTATTTTCGCCGCCTGTGCCAGATGGTGGCGGCTGGAACGGCGTGTTTTGTCCGATAGGTTGATTTTGCCAGCTTGCGTCCGGCGCGGCCGGCGGCGTCCATTGTTGTTCTGCCATTGCTTGTGCTCCTTGGTTAGGTTTTGGATCATTGAAAGGGTTTGCCGTCGGTATAAACGACGGTGGTTCCGGTTCGGCAAACTGCGGAGCCGGAGGCTTTGGCGGTTGGAAAGCCGCCGGTTGCTGCGGGTTGTTAAACGGTGAAGGTATAGGCGGAGTTGTATGAGCAAACGGATCGCCCTCGAATTCGCCTGGCGGAGCCGGTGCCGGAGCCTTTGGTTCATCGAGCGGAACCGACGGCGTTTGAGTTGGCGTAGAGAACGGCGAAGGCGGCGGACTCAGGTTTTGCTCGATAAACCTTGGTGGTTCCGGTGCAGCCGGTTCCGGTGCGACTGGTTCGGCCATCGGTGGAATTTCCATCATCGGCTCTTCGGGTCCGCCTCCGAAAGCCATTTCAGCTCTTAGCTCTTCTTCGGAAACGTATTGCGTTTTATTAGCATCGGCCTCCGGCGGAATCTCCAGAACCTGCTCATCAGCCGGCGGTTCGACCAACGGAGGAATAGCAGCGGCGATATCCTCGGGCCGGGCGACCATCGTTTTATAGGGGTCTACCGGTTCTGCGTCTTCGACCAACGGAGTTCCGTCCGATTGGCAAAAGCGCATATTGTCGTCAAAGGTCTTCTCGCAGGTTGGGCATCTTTTCATATCAGTTTAGAGTTCAAGCTTAAGCTTGTTTCTGGTATGGAGTTCAAGCTTAAGCCTGCCTCCGGTTAATAGTTCAAGATCTAACTTGCTCTTTGGCAAACGAATAACAAGCTAAAGCTTGAACTCTGAACCCAATCTTTATACATTTAACCCTATACTAATTCAAGTTTGCTAAAGAAATAGCTGATTTCGATCGCGGCGTTTTCGTCCGAATCGGAACCGTGAACGGCATTTTCGCCAATAGAAGAAGCAAACTCTTTCCGCAAAGTTCCGTCAGCCGCCTCAGCCGGATTCGTCGCTCCCATCAGCTCGCGCCAGGCCGGAACTGCGTTGTCTTTCTCAAACGCCAGCACAACGCACGGCCCGCTCGACATAAAATCGCAAAGCTCGTCGTAAAACCCTTTGCCCGCGTGCACCGCGTAAAAACCTTCGGCCTGCTTGCGCGTCTGATGAATCAATTTCATCCCGCGAATGTTAAAACCCGAACCCAAAATGCGGTCGATGATCTTCCCATGATTCCCGCTGCGAACTGCATCGGGCTTTATTATTCCAAATGTTAAGTTGTTCATTATGTATTAATTCTTCTTAGTTTATTATTGAATTGGTTTTTTAACTTCCTTGACGGGATCGGCATCTATCCAGTGACAATCACTGCACGGTCCTATCTCCAATCCGATGTCTAAGCGCATTTCGCCCTTAAACGAGGGCACGAAAACAAATGCTTTTGTAGCTGATCGAATAAATCCCGGCGAATCGACAACGATGTCATACTTTGCTTCCTTAAATTTGACTGCTGATTTCGAATCGTATTTGCTGAAAGCTAAATTCAAAACGAAGACGCCATCGGCATTTGTCGTAGTTTCAAATTTCTCACCTATTACACTTATAGCGGTCACCTTTGCACCTGCAACGATGGCTCCATTCGCGTCGTAAACCACTCCCGTTAATTTTGACTTTTCATTCGATTGGGAACTTGCGAAATTTGCCAAAGCCAAAATGATGAGAAGGATGTTCAGGTATCTCATACTTAACTCCTCGACTCAAGCTTTTGTAAACTCAACCCACTCAAATCCCAAATCCTTAACGATACTTCGTAAAGTTCCAGTTTTAAGATCTTTACTTCCCCAATCTGGAACAGAAACGACCACAATCGAACTCAGATTCGGGTTGTACCACTTTCGATGCGAACCACCGTCTTTTCGCTTCACTTCAACACAGCCAAGTTTGTTTAGCTTCTTTACGACCTCGCGGTATCTCATGCAGCCTCGAGGTGTATGAGCGTGTCGGCAATGAAGGGTGCGTTGTTGCGCACAGGTTGCAATGCCTCTGGTATCGGCTGTCCGAGTTCCTCATAGCATTCGATCAATGCTTCGATAGCGTCCGCGACATTGATCGAAACTTCATCAATCGTGTCAGCCTCAGTTACAAGCCCGGGCAAGATCGGACATGTAATAGTCCAGCCGCCTTCGGGCTGTGGATCGAGGACTAACGGCAGCTTGTAAAACTTTTCGGTAATCATACGAGTTTGATTTTAGCACCTTGTGCCGAGTTGCTTTACGCTGAGGCCTTTGAACCGAGAACTTCCATAACAGCCTGCCCAATATCCGCGGGTGACTGAACGACTTTGATTCCGGCTTCGGTCAATGCTTTCATTTTTTCGGCGGCGGTGCCTTTGCCGCCGGAGATGATTGCGCCGGCGTGGCCCATTCGGCGGCCGGGCGGAGCGGTTTGGCCGGCGATAAAGGCGACTATGGGTTTTGTGACTTTGTCTTTTGCGTATGCGGCGGCGTCTTCTTCGGCGGTGCCGCCGATCTCGCCGATCATGACGATGGCGTCGGTCTCTTCGTCGGACTGGAACAATTGCAAAGCGTCGGTATGCGTCGTGCCGATTATCGGGTCGCCGCCGATGCCGATGGCTGTCGATTGACCAAGGCCGAGTGCGGTCAACTGGCCGACGGCTTCATAAGTCAACGTTCCCGAACGCGACACGACGCCGATGCGGCCTTCCTTATGAATATGGCCGGGCATGATGCCGATCTTGCATTTCCCGGGCGAGATGATGCCGGGACAATTCGGGCCAATGAGACGAGTGCGGATTGCGGATTGCGGATTGCGGATTACCAAACCATTCAAAAACTCTTTTGCCTTTATCATGTCCGCAACCGGAATACCTTCGGTGATGCATACGACGAGCGGCAGGCCGGCGTCGCCGGCTTCCATAATGGCGTCCGCTGCAAACGCCTGCGGGACGTAGATAACGGAGGCATTTGCTCCGGTTTCCCGCACGGCATCGGCGACGGTGTTAAAAACCGGAACGCTTTCGTGCGTGGTTCCGCCCTTGCCGGGCGTTACGCCGCCAACTACATTCGTTCCGTATTCGCGCATCTGCAGCATGTGAAAGGTGCCCTCTTTGCCCGTAATTCCCTGCACGATCAGACGTGTTTTCTTATCTACTAAAACTGCCAAAACTTTATTCTCCTGAGCAGATTGAAATAAATTGAGAGTATAACACCAAAAACCAATTTGCCGGAACACGGCAGCTTTTACCCGTGTTCAGGTTTGAAGTGACCGATTCTCAAAAAAGTCATTTTTTTTGAACATTATCGCAGAAGATTACGTTTGCACTTCTGACCCGTCATACCACCTGTGGTAACGGTGGTTCGCCGATTTCAGATTTTTGACTGAATGCAGTCCAGAATCAATCCGAAATCTAAATTCATAAATCGATATGCGGCAGCTCTATTCCTTCTATTCCGACGCTTTTTGGATCGCCCTTAAATCTATCCTTGAGCATAAGCTGCGCGCGCTTCTCACGCTGCTTGGCATAATCATCGGCGTTGCGGCGGTGGTCGTGGTCGGAGCATCAATAAGCGGGCTTAAGACGTACGTCGTAGATCAAGTCTCAAAAGTTCTTGGTTCCAACCACTTTATGATAACCCGTATGGCCAATGTCGGCGATCTGTCTGACGAGGAATACGAGCGAAGGAACCGGCGAAATAAGGACGTGACGTGGGAAGAGTACGAATATATTCGCGATAGATGCAGGTTGTGTTCCTATGTCGGGGCCCAAATGAACGCAGGAACCGACCTGAAAGAGGGCACCGTTGAAATGCCGTCGACACGCATCATAGGCATTACCGACAACATGTACGAGATCGAGGACAAAACCCTCTCAGCCGGACGATTTTTTTCCGCCGAAGAGGTCCAGAGATCCGCAAAGGTCGCTGTCATAGGTTCGGATGTCGTGGAAAAATTCTTCGAGTTTTCCTCGCCGGTCGGCCAGTCGATAAAGATTCGCGGGGTGCCTGTTCAGATAATCGGCGTAGAACAAAAGCGCGGCTCGTTCTTTGGCCAATCGCAAGATAGGCACGTTTACATACCCATAACGCTGCATAATCAGATTTTCACCCGCACCGGCGGTATTCAGGTTCACGGCAAAACAATTGAAAAAGAAACATTTAAGCCGGCGATCGACGAAGCCGAGCTCCTTCTTCGCAACAAACGTCAGTTGCTAGGTAATGAAGAGGGCACATTCTCCGTAGTGAATGTCGATGAGTTCAATTCGACAATGGATCAGGTTACTGGGGCAATAGCTGGTGTGGTTATCCCGATCACTATGATAATTCTCGTTGTAGGCGGCATTGTTGTAATGAATATTATGCTTGTCTCCGTCACCGAACGCACCTTCGAGGTCGGATTGAGAAAGGCAATTGGTGCAACGCAAAGGCAGATACTTCTACAATTTTTGATCGAATCTTCTTTGATGTGCGTTGCAGGAGGTATTTTGGGGCTTATTCTTGCAGTTGTGTCAACCCAACTCGTTGGACAAGCCCTCGGCATAACGATGACGATAACTATCGGCTATGTTTTTCTTTCGGTAGCTGTTTCGAGCATTATCGGCATCCTGGCAGGATTATACCCGGCGTGGAAAGCGGCTAGACTCGACCCTATAGTCGCGTTGCAGAAGACTTGATCCTGTACAACAGGTTTTCCGGCCTGCAACTTATGCAGACTATAAAGTCTGCCACATATTTTATGCGTTTCACGACATCGCTTCCAATTGAAGTACTAAAAATGGCTTACGACAGCGTCGTTGCGCACAAGTTCCGTTCGTTCCTGACGATACTTGGCATCGTCGTCGGAATTTTGACTGCGGTCGTGGTTGCATCGATCCTTACGGGAATGCGTCAGAGCATAGTTTCGATGTTCGAGGATTACGGAACAAATAACGTTTACCTGTTTCACCTCTCGACGGGCTTTGGCCCGAGCAATCGCGACGAACGCAACCGTAAACCGCTAACGATGGACGATGCCGACGCCATTCTTGCACAGGCGCCGTCCGTTAACGACATCGCGACAGTTGCGGTAAATATCGGATCTTGGGGCACGGGATTCGACGATAACATGATCTACAAGGACAAGAATTATCGTTGGGCGAAGACCGATGGCGTTACCACAAATTATCCCGCTATCACCAATCTTGTGATGCGTGAAGGCCGATGGCTGACGGAAATGGACAATTTCGAACGGCGAAACGTCCTCGTTGTCGGAGTAAACGCCGTCGAAGCGCTCTTCGAAGGTGATTCCGCGGAAGCGGTTGGAAAGCTGATCCGCATGAACGGCGATACATGGGAGATCGTCGGCGTGATGGAAAAACGGCAGTCTGGATTTTTCGGAGAGAATGAAGAAGACAGCAAGATATTTATGCCGTTTCGAACGGCTCGAAAAGTCGCCCCGACGCGCGACGCCGTGCTTCACATCGTGCAGGCAAGGAACGGCCTGCTGAGGGAAGCCGTTCTCGAGATCGAAGACGTTCTTCGGGTTCGCCGCGAAGTGAAAGAAGGAGCGCCGAATAATTTCGACATCAAAACCGCCGATGACTTTATGTCGCAATTCGACGGAATGATCGCTGGCATCGGCGCCGCCGCAATCGCCATATCGTGTCTGGGTCTGCTCGTCGGCGGGATTGGCGTTATGAACATTATGCTTGTATCCGTAACTGAACGGACCAAGGAGATAGGAATTCGAAAAGCAATAGGAGCCACAAAATCCGCTATTGTGTTTCAGTTTTTGGCCGAGGCAATGGCGCTGACATTATTGGGAGGCGTGATCGGCATAGTTCTTTCGATTGGCATAAGCAACCTTCTATTGCTGCTGCTGCCGTCACTTCCAGCCAGGATCGAACCGTGGATGATAATTCTATCGCTTACCGTCTCGATCCTGATCGGCCTTATCTTCGGCGTGCTTCCGGCACGAAAGGCTGCACATCTAGACCCGATAGAATGCCTTCGGTATGAATAATTAATGCAGCTTTCCCTTGCCGAGTTTTTCCGATGGCAGCAAATTTTAAAATTGCCCCGATGAACAACGTGATCCGGATTCTTACCGTAATCATGCTTATGCTCCCGGTTCTTTTCCTGGCAGCGGGCATTTTTATCTCTAAATTCTTGTTTATTCCTGCGGCAGCTCTTCTGGCTATCTATCTTTGGATTTGGCTGCGTTTCAGGCCTACAAGTTTTGTTGTGCAAGCAGACTTTATTGACGTGATATGGCCGATGAAAGTTAGACGAATCAGTCGAAAGGCGATCGCGGAAGCTCGGATAATTGATCGATTCGAGCTTACAACTGAGGTCGGTTGGGCTATACGGGCTGGAGCCGGCGGCATTTGGGGTGGATTCGGGTGGCTCTGGACTCAGAAACGAGGAATTGTACAGATGCATATCTCGCGCACCGATGCTTTTGTATGGATCGAGTGCTCCGGCGAACGACCATGGCTTATCACGCCGGAACGGCCGGAGGAATTTGTCCAAATCCTTTCCAGCCGTCCCATTTAAAGCTAACCAGCTAAACAAGATTATTCGCAACTGACCCGCTTCATCGGGATATCCATTCCTTTCAGCTGATTGTTCACAGTACCCTCGATGCGGGCAGCAAGCGAGTCTTTTTTCTCGAGACGATAAATGATCCGCTGAGGAAAATCGTGCTTGAGGTTTTCAAAAGTGATCTCGTTTTCCCCCATTTTTGAAACCATAAAAGGCGTTTCGTCCTTGGAGCTTGATGGTTTTGCGACATATATCAAACCATGTCCGTTATTGACCACTCGAAGAAATTCGAACGCCACGCTTTTCCCGTTCCTGACGGTCTGCGAAGTGCCTATCATCAAATTTTCCGTAGGCTTCGCCCACCTTTCCGTCGTAATACGTCCGTTCTCGTTCAATTCCCAGCAACCGGCCATCCAGTTTAAATTATTGACGCTCGATTTTGCGTCCTGTGCTTCCACGCATCCGCATAAAACAAAGAAAAGCAAACATCCTAATAATCCTTTCATAACATCGTTCATCTTCTATTACTCCAAAATTCAGAATTTAAAACTCAGGTTCAACTCCTGAATTCTAACGTGAACGCTGGCGGCGGTATTGTACAAATCCGTCAATCAAGCCGACGAGGTAAACAATTGCGAGATACGGTGCGTTTCCTCGAAATAACTCAACGGACTCTTCCCCGAGAATTCGTTAAACTCACGGATCATATGTGATTGGTCGTAGTATCCGAATGAAAGAGCGGCGTCGATCATTGCCGCTTCCGCCGATTGCTCAACATAACGAACCACGTTTTGAAACCTGACTATTCGCGAAAACATCTTTGGCGACATGCCGACCGAGCGTTCGAACTTTCGTTCGAGGCGGCGCTCGCTTATGCAAAATACATCCAGAAGCTGCCTTACCGGAATTTTCCCTCCGCACTTGACTATCATCGCCGCCGAGGACTCTGCAATAGGGTCGATATCGCCGATAGATGAAAGAGATTCATGAAATTCTGCCTCGAAAAGCGAAACACGTTCTTCGAATGTATTGGCCTCGGAGATTTTTTCTTCGGTTAATCGTGCAGGCAGACCCGGCAGTGAATCATAACTTTCGATCCTGTCTGTGAGTTCGTTCATCGGCGACCGGAGAAACGGCCATGCCCCGGAAGGGTGAAATCGGACGCCAAATAAACTGATCCTGCCCGTCGGGCGAATAAGGATATTGCGCTTCAACTGGCCGGAGACGATTGCGGATGGCTGTGTTTCCACTCTGCCGTCTATGTGAAGCCGTTGAAATCTATCGGCGAGATTGAAAACGATCTCGGGGCACCCGTCGGGCAGAACCGTTTCGGGCGCTGCGTCCGCTGCCGCATCACTCTCGATCGACCAGAAACATTTAATGAATCGGGCCAGGTGTGTCGATGGCTTTGCTTCCCTGTAACGCATCTAAATAAGATCAACCGTTTGTTCATGTTCCGGCACGATCACGCTCCAGCCGAACCGTTCACGGATATGTCCGGCCATCGCTTCGGCGGCGTCCGGTTCGCCGTGGGTAGTGAACACGGTTTTCGGCGCAGCGTCAAGCCCTTCGAGCCAGCGGATGACGGCTTTCCAGTCGGCGTGTGCTGAAAAACCCTCGACCTTTTCGAGGTTACATCGGACCGGTATCCAGTTTTTCATTATCTTCACTTCTCGTTCGCCGTCCTGGATGCGTCGTCCCGTGGTTCCGGCGGCCTGATACCCGACGAAAACTATAGTTGCATTCTCGTCCGGCAAAATTCGCATTGCGTGGTGCATTACGCGTCCGCCCGTAAGCATGCCCGACGCAGAGATTATTATCCGCGCGCCCTTCATATCGTTGACGCGTTTCGATTCATCGCGTGAAGACGTTGTCAACATCGACGCTGTTCGCAGCGGATGCCGTTTTCTGCTCAGGATCGAAGCATATTCTTCATCGTGCTCCTCATTCCATCGGTTATAGACCTGCGTCGCCTGCGCCGCCATCGGCGAATCGACGATCACAGGTAAAATCGGGATCCGTTTTGCTTCTTCGAGTTCACGAATAAGATAAAGCACTTCCTGAGTTCGCCCGACCGCAAAGGCCGGAATGAGGATCGGGGCGTTTCGTTTCGCTGCCTCATTTATGATCTCGGCCATCTGCGTTTCGGGATCGACATCGCCATGCAGCCGGTTTCCGTACGTCGATTCGGTCATCAAATAATCGCATTCGGGTGGCCTTGCCGGGTCCTTCACTATCGGCTGGTCGTAATGGCCGAGATCGCCCGAGAAGAGAAAACGGATTGAATCTTTGGCTGACAGCTGACTCATTTCCACCAACACCAAACTCGCGCCCATGATGTGCCCGGCGACTAGAAAGCCCGCCCTGAAGCCTTCGCAAATGTGGATCGGATTACCGTCATTCGGGACCGGGCGGAGCAACTTCAACGCATCTTTGGCATCGTTTTCGTCATAGAGCGGCAAGGCTGGCGAATGCCGTGTCAATTGGTGTCGGTTTCGATAATCAGCTTCCTCTTCCTGCAGCCGCCCGGAATCCGGCAGTAGTATCTTCAAGAGGTCCGCCGTCGCCCGCGATGTAAAAACCGGCCCGCCAAATCCCAATTTGACCAAACGCGGCAGCCAGCCCGTATGGTCAATGTGCGCGTGCGTAATGATTACGGCATCGATCGACAACGGATCGAACGGCGGGTCCTGCCAGTTTCTTTCCCGAAGTTCCTTTAGACCCTGAAACAGCCCGCAGTCGACCAACACGCGCTTCCCTTCGTGTTCCAACAGATACTTCGAACCAGTAACCGTGCCGACCCCGCCGTAAAATGTGATTTTTGTCATTCCAACACTATACACCTCGCTTACCAAAGCGGTGTTCCGACCTCGCATTCAGCGATCATTTCATAGTCTCTATTCCGGGATCCCGACTCGTTTGACCAATTCCTTAAATCGCGGGTCGTCTCGCACGAAGTCCCAAGTTTTAGTGATCTTTAGTTCGAGCATCTGCCTGTCACGCTCGTCATACGCTTTGGTCAGATATTCGATCGTCTTATTTTTGTGTTTGCCCCAAATCTTTTCATAAATTTCTATTCAGGCAGATTCATTCGTTTCAGCATCACCTTGAATCGAGGGTCGTCGCGCAGATCGTCTAGAGCCCGCTCGATCGCGATCGTCACCGCGTAGGAAGATCTTTCTTCAACGTCCCTTTCGAGCATTGCGATCGCGGCTTCTTTATCGCCAAGAGCGGTTTGGGCGATGGCAAAACACAAATTCGGAACATAGCTCTTTGCGGCGAGCGTTCGTAGCACTTCCATTTGACGTTCAGCTTCGCTTCGCCGCCCGGCGCGCATCAATGCGCGAATAAGCACCGCTCTGGTGTAACCGTCGTCGCGTATTGATATCGCCTTCTCATATGCCGATATCGCCTCGGCAAATTGTCCTTTGCCGTCGAGAGCGTAGCCAAGCGCCGAATACGCTTGTGAAAAGTCCGGGTCGAGTTCAAGTGTCTTTCGAGCTTGGCCGATAGCTTCATCGAAACGGCCGGCGTAGCCCAGCGCATAGGCAGTGTCCGAACCGATAACGCGCGACAACGGGTCGATCTCGCCCGCGCGTCTCAGTTCCCGAACGCCTTCGTCAAATCGTTTAGTCAGCATAAGGAAATCAAGCCCTAGCCATTGATAGGCCGTCGCGTAGTTCGGATTGAGCTCAATCGCCCGGCGATACTCGCGCTCACTTCCGATGCGGTCAAACTCGAAAAACCCAAGATACTTGCCATGAGCTGCGTGCGCTTCTGCGAGCGTATCGTCGATAGCCAAAGCTCGGTCGATTGCCGCTTTCGCCTTGGGCATGCTCTCTTTCGCAGGAGTCACGCCGTAAAACGAGAAGAGTACATACGTCTCAGCCAGCCCGGAAAAGGCGAGCGCAAAGTTTGGGTCCTTCTCTATCGACTGATCGTAAAACTCTATCGCCTGTTTGAGAGATTCGGGCGTGCGCTTATTCCACGAGAAGCGTCCTTTCAGATAAAGCTGGTATGCTTCGTTGTTGTCGGTGTATTTCTTCGCCAGCTTTTGCTCGCTTTCGCCCGACAGTTTTAGTTGCAGTTTCCCCACGATCTCGGCGACCATCTCGCGTTGGGTGGTCAATAATTCCGAAAGTTTTCGTTCATACTGCTCGCCCCACAGCGACTTGTTGGTGCGGGCATCCACCAACTCGACCGTGATGTTCAGATTGTCGCCCCGCTTGGACATCCGCCCGGT
>JBQTJB010000028.1:0-10627 GCA_052387555.1 Blastocatellia bacterium
GGAGAAACAAACGGTAACGGCCAGGACGATGACGGAAATGGCTTTATCGACGATTATTACGGTTGGGACTTTCGTTACAACGATTCCGACCCGCTGGATGAACACGGCCACGGCACGCATACCGGCGGAACTATCGGAGCAGCAGGAAATAATGGACTCGGCGTTGTCGGGGTAAATTGGAACGTCCGGATAATGGCGATCAAGATCTACAGCTCATCGGGTGCGGACACGACGTCTGCAATGCTGATAAATTCATATCAGTATGTCCTGTTGATGAAAAACCGCGGCGTGAACATTCGCGTTACTAATAATTCCTACGGCGGCTGTAACGAAGCCTGCGGATACGATCAGGCCACAAAAGATGCGATCGATGCTCTCGGGAACGCGGGTATTTTGAACGTTTTCGCTGCCGGAAACTCCGGCACCAATAACGATGTAAGTCCATTTTATCCTGCGACTTACACATCACCTAGCATAGTTTCAGTTGGTGCGACGAACTCTTCGGACGCCCGTTTCTACAATTTTGGACTGAATTCTGTCGATCTGGCAGCTCCGGGCGTGGGAATCCGCAGTACCTACTCCACGTCCAATTCTAGCTATGGTGGGTCTAGCGGCACGTCAATGGCAACGCCGCATGTTGCCGGAGCGGCGGCTTTGCTTGCTGCGCATAACCCATCTCTTTCCGCCGCTTCGTTGAAGGCTACGTTGCTGAATTCAGTCGATGCTCTGCCCCAGCTCGCGGGGTTTTATAAGACCGGAGGCCGTCTGAATGTCGCTAACGCATTGCAAAATCAGACGGTTTGCAGTTTTGTTCCTTCGGCGTCTTCGATCAATGTTCCGACAAAAGGGGGCTACTTTTCGGTAAATGTTACGACCGGTATAAACTGCGATTATTCGGTTAAAAGCATGGCAAATTGGGTCAAAATCGAAAGTTCGGACGTGATGAGTGGAAACGGCACTGTTAGCTTTCGTGTTCGCCTCAACCCCGCTATCTCCCGCTCCGGCACAATCTCGGTTGGCGGACAGACCGTTACGGTTACTCAATCGAGAAATTGATTTTTTTTAAAATATCGGGGTATTCCAACTTTTATTATTATGGATGCGTCTAAAGTCTAGTTTGACATGATTAAGCGATTTTATGTCACGGCGGTTGCATCTATCGATTTTATCAACGATTTTGTTGCACAAACCGCAGGTTAGATAGTATATTTAAAGTTCGCTTGCGTTTTGGCACCGTCGTTGTCCAAACCTTTCAGAAAACTAAAAAGAAGGAATTAAAAGATGAGAAAATATTTCAACGCAAATGGAGCGTTTGCAGCATTAATTGCCGTTGCTTTGCTATTGAGCGTTTCAGTTTCTGCCCAGGTGAGCCTGCGAGAGGCGTTGGACACGGACGGAGACAACCAAGCCGACTATTCGATTTTCCGCCCCAGCAATAACGTCTGGTATATTTTTAAGAGCGGCGGAGGTTTTACTTTCCAGACCTTTGGTTTGGCTAATGAAGATTTCATGGCTCCCGGAGATTTCGACGGCGACAACAGAGGCGACATCTCGGTTTGGCGTGACACGACAGGAATCTGGTACCGTTTGAACAGCAGCAACAGCACGTTTTCAGCAGTGCAGTTTGGACTTACAGGTGACGAACCGATTGCCCGGGATTATGACGGCGACGGCAGGACGGATGTTGCCGTGGTTCGCCGCACGGGCGGTAACATGATATGGTACGTGCTGCGCAGCAGCGACGGCGGGTTTACAGCGGCGCAGTTCGGCCTCCAGACGGATTTTACGGCTCCCGGTGATTTTGATGGCGACGGCAAGTTTGACCTTGCGGTTCAGCGGCCAGGAGCAACATCTACCTCGCAAAGCCTTTTCTACATACTTCGAAGTTCTGACGCAGCACTAAACGTAATTCCATGGGGATTGAGCAACGACCTCGTTGCTCCAGGTGATTATGACGGCGATGGCAAGACCGACATTGCGGTGATCCGCGAAGGCACGACACCGACCTCCAACCTCGTTTGGTATGTTCTGAAAAGTTCTGATGGCGGCTTTTTATTCTCAACATTCGGCCTTACCGGCAGCGACCTTAATGTTCAGAATGATTATGACGGTGACGGCAAAACCGATGTTGCTGTTTGGCGTAATACCACAGGAGAGTTCTACGTTTTACGAAGCACGGGCGGCGGCAATGTTTCGGTTCTCCAATGGGGATCGCCGAGCGACTTTCCGGTCGCCAGCTACGACACTCACTAATTTCGACCCAATCGGTTTGTCAAAGAGGTTGAGGACTTAAACGTCTTCAGCCTCTTTGTTTATGTGCGGATTGTATAGTAATTTCTGCATAGGCAATTAGTGGATATTTCTGCAAAAATAAAGGACGGTTTTCCGGGAAAGCGAGTAGTCATAGCCGGCGATCTGGTGGCCGACCAATTTCTTCGCGGAACAATATCGCGTGTATCGCGCGAAGCTCCGGTCTTTATTCTGCGGCATGATGAGACCGAAACGCTTGCCGGCGGAGCCGCAAACGCTGCTGTGAACGTAGCCTCGCTTGGAGGCGAACCACGGCTCGTCGGTCTGGTTGGCAAGGACGCGGCCGGCGATCTGCTGTCAGCCGAATTGGCGCGAAACAAGGTCGATCTCGGGTTTATCGTGGCCGATGAATCGATACGGACAACTACCAAAATCCGCGTGCTTGCCGGACAGCATTATGCTCAGAGGCAGCAGGTCATTCGGATCGATTACGAGAACAAAGATATTATTTCGGCTGAGGTGCGCAACCGGCTGCGGAAAAATCTGGAACTTGCAGCGGACGGAGCTGATGCAATAATCATCTCGGACTACAACTACGGCGTAGCCGATGCGGAACTGGGCGATCTGGCTCGTGAAATTGCGACGGCAAAATCGATTCCGCTGCTGATAGACTCTCGATTTCGGCTCTCCGATTTTCCGAATGCATCGAGCGCGACTCCGAATCAGGAAGAGGTCGAACAAATTCTCGGCAAGGATTTTTCGGACGAAGACTGCTCGCAGCTTCGGGAAAAACTTGGTTTCAAATCGCTGCTTGTGACGTGCGGCAACAAAGGAATGCTGCTTGTCGAACAAGGGCAACCACCTTTAAGGATGGCCGCAATTGGGTCGGACGAACCGGTCGATGTTACCGGAGCCGGCGACACGGTGATCGCGGTTTACGGGCTTGGCATAGCCTCCGGTTTTAGCTTTTCCGATGCGGCAACTGTCGCAAATCACGCTGGCGGAATCGTCGTTATGAAAAAGGGCACCGCCTCCGTAACAACTTCGGAACTGCTTGATTCGATAAACTCGGTGGTACGCTCAAACGCTCACCAGTAGGCAACCTGACTATTGCTAAAGATGAATACGGCTCCGATACTTGACGGCGAATCTTTGATCGAGCTGGTAGCCCGTGAAAGAAATGCCGGCACGAAGATAATTCTTGCAAACGGTTGCTTTGATCTTATTCATGCCGGACACGTCAGATATCTTTCAGGCGCTAAGGAACTGGGTGGATTTCTCGTCGTCGGGATAAATTCGGATCGGCAGGTAAGATCGTTAAAGGGCAATAGACGTCCGTTCATGCCGGAAATTGAACGAGCCGAGATCATCGCGGCATTTAATTTTGTCGATGCCGTTACGATCTTTGATGAACCCACCGTCGAAAGGTTGATCGATGCGATTCGGCCGGATTTTCACGCGAAAGGAACAGATTATACCGAGGACACAGTGCCGGAACGGGAAATCGTCAAGAAATATGGCGGCCGCGTGGCGATCGTCGGCGACCCTAAAGATCATTCCTCGACCGAAATGCTTTTACGACTTGCGGCTAAAGATTAACCGGGTCGATGGCCCATCCGATCATGTCTGAATCCTCCACCAAGAACGGTCTCATCATCGATGTTTGGGAAAAACTGGATTGCGAAAGCGTCGGCTCGGACGAGATCATTGCTATCGAAAATGCAGTGCGTGAGCGATTCGGAAAGTCGGCGGTCGATTCGCCGATGGTCATCGCGCGGCTGTTAGCCGACGAAGGAGCGGAACTGAGGCATTCTGAGATCATGACGCTTTTTGTCGAGCGTTATGCGGATTGTCCGTACGCCCCATCGCTCCGCAATATCATTAACGTTTCTTCTTTCGAATCGACGCTGGCGACTATCCGAAATGTCGAAAATCTTAGGCGGAAATTCGTGCAGGACGGTGATGCCGAAGGTTTGCGGCTTTTGCGTGAACGCGTAATTCGCGCAAAAACCGAGGTGATAGGCCAAGTGGACAAACCCGGTCTGGAAGATTCTGCAAAAGCCATAAAGCTGGAAATTGCCGAATGGCTCAGGCTTTGGCTTCAATCACCGGAATTATTCGAAAATTGGATAGTGATACGAAAGAATTCACTGGATTTTAAGACTCATTTTGAAGAGACAACCTAGATAAACCGATGCGGCGATTTTTTGCACAACCAGATCAATTCAGCGAATCCGGTGTTTTGCTGGACACGAGCGAAACGCGGCATCTACGCGATGTGCTTCGTTTGAAGGACGGAGAAAATGTTCACGTTTTCGACGGCGAGGGGCGTGAGTTCGAATGCCTGATCGAAACCATCGGAAAGAAGCAATCGAGCCTGCGAATTATTAATGAAGTGTCGCCATCTGCCTCTGAATCAATGCTGGATCTGACTCTGGCGGCCTCGCTATTGAAGGGCGACAAGTTCGACACGGTTGTACAAAAAGCCGTTGAGTTGGGCGTGATCCATTTAGTGCCAATGATTACAGGCCGCTGTGACGTCAAATTAAAGGGCGATGGGAAGAGAGTCGAGAGGTGGCGAAAGATCGCGCTTGAGGCCACAAAGCAGTGCGGGCGTGCCCGATTGATGACGGTCGCAGGTGTAACTGGTTTTGCCGAATTCATCAATTCCGACCGCTCATCGAAAACTGTTTTATTTAGCGAGCGAGACGGCGGCAAATTCGACCCAGGCGGCGTAATCGAAAAAATAACCGCCGTGGTCGGACCTGAAGGCGGCTGGGACGATTCGGAAATTGAGAAAGCGCGCGATTCGGGCGTTGAAGTGGTCACGCTAGGCGGGCGGATGATGCGTGCAGAAACTGCCTCGATCGCAATCGCGACAATACTACAGCATCGCTTTGGCGATATAAATTAAATCTCTTGTTTGCGAATGACGCGCGGACGGTAATACGCATCTCCTCGCTGCTTCAATTCCGCCTTTTCGCCCAAGGCCTGAATCACCGAATCGAGAAGCTCTTTGCTGTCGACCTTGAAATTAACCACGCCTTTCGCATCGACGTCGATGTCATCGAAATGCAGCACCAGATACCGCCGCTTTTCCTTGATGAACCCGCCGAGAACCGCACCTGGCAGTGGAATGTTGCGGACGACATTGCCGGTGTTCGATGTTACCGATTTCGACTGCGGATATATGACCAGCATCGCATTGTATGGGATCGAAAACTTCTCTTTTTGATCTTTGCCGTAAAAAACGATCCGCTGATTAGTGTCGTCGAATTTCAGAGTCCCTTCTTCTTTATCGTTAAACCCGAACATTCCACCTTCGTATTTGGCGGCGAAAGACGGCGGAGCGTCCGGCTTACGGGTTGCGACCGGAGCCGTCTCTTTCTCGACCGGCCTTACCTGGGAAAACGCAAATACAGAGCATAATAGTGTTACGGTTGTGACGAAGAAGAATTTTCGCATAAGGTTACCTATTCAAATTCACGGAGATCGTTAACTTCTAATAGACGCTTTTGTTGTCGAATTAGTTGTCAGGTCGAGGCGGAAAAGCTAAGGTCCTTAATATAAGGCTCGAGCCTTTTCTTCGCGATCTCGACATATTCAGCGGAAATTTCCGAGCCGAACCATTGCCGATTCAAAAGGTGCGCCACTTTTGCCGTGGTGCCGCTTCCCATAAAGCAATCGTATACAACATCGTTCTCGTTCGTCCACGTCCTGATCTGATCTTCCACGAGCTGCTCCGGGAAAATTGCAGGGTGTTCGAAAGCAATCTTGTCTTTAGATGAAGACGTGCCGACGTTGTAGTGAAAAATGTTATTTACTTTACGCTCTTTCGGTGCAATGTGGTCGTGGGCCAGATCGTTTCGCCCAACCTTTGTAATGCGGAAAGATTTGAACGCCTTTTCCTGCTTTATCGGCTGCATTATCGGATTGAAAGTGCTCGGCTGGCCCTTGCTGAAACAGAACATGTATTCGAATGCCTGCCGGTAACGCTTGCCGCAATCGCTGGGAATAGGATTGTTCTTGGCATAGATCATCGTGTCGTGAACGCGAAACCCTGCTTCCTGAAATGTGAGCGCATGCTTGAAGCTGGTCAAGGTTTCGTCGCCATTCAACGTCCGGTCGCCCACCACCCAGATCACGACGCCGCCAGGTTTGGTCATTTCAAACAAACCCGCCGCGATAGCCCCGACCGGAAAATGATAGCCGTTGTAATCGCGCAGATCGTCATAAGGCGGGCTGGTGATCGTCATATCGACCGACGCCGGGTTTATTCGTGAAAAAGTTTCAAGACAATTTTCAGTGTAGATAGTGCCGAATTGAATCATGCGGGATCAAAAACGTATTTCACCGAAAGTATGTTTCCATGTCAGGGCATTTGCCATAACGGCAAGTCTTTGCCGGTCATGGTCGGAGCAGTTGGCTTCCAGCTGGCCTATTATCGATTTAGCCAGCGGGACGGCAAGCGAACCGGCATTTGCCATTAGATTAGGGAAATAGTGCAATTGAACGGCGCCGGCACCTGCAAAATGAAATTCCGCCACCTCATGTGCGTTCATTGCGTAAACAAATTGTCCGGCGGGCACGAGGCGTCGCGGCAACTCATGAACCGGCACGCCGTCGTTAATCGAACCGAGAAGCAAAATGCCGATAAGCGCTTTTTGCTCGTCTATCAGGTCGCGTTTCAGGTCCGAAAGAGCGGGCATCGAGGTGGTTCGCGGGCTGTAGCCCATGTATTCCGGGTTGACGAGCCGCGAATCGCAAATTACGCCGACGATCGAACCTGAATCGAACGGCATCGAGACGAACCGCCCAAATCCATAATCATCGGGTCCCGGCAAAACTTCACTGTCGCGTTCGTCGATCACGCGGGCAATATATGCAATATGTGAATTGGAGCCGACGATCTTTGCGATCTTCATCTAGATACCCGAATCAAGTTTTTCACGAATTGCGCCTGTGTGCAAAGTCCGTGCGATCAATCTCAGACCTGCTCCCATCTCTGAAGAAACCGCCGCAGATGATCGTTTTCCTCCCTGGCGGCTTCGGCGTCTAAAAATGCGTGAAAATCGTCCTGCTCGGCAGCATATTCTTCTTCAGAGATCTTTCCTGCAAAATTCGCGACCCGCAGCCAGATAAGATATGTGTTCAATGTATCGATTTGATTGTACTCGACGATCTCCTTCAATTTTCCGGCGAGCCAAAGATCGACAACCTGTTTGCCGTCTACATCTATTTTGCCCGGAAAGCTGCATAAACGGGCAAGAGCGTTGAGCGTCGGTTTCATGGCTCCGGGCGAAAGCAATTTGATCAGGTCGAGATGGGCTTCGCTGTATTTATCGAAATAGTCGCGGCCTTCCCAGGGCTTATTCGGCCGCTCGCTGAACGCTTCGGCACGAACCTCGTTGACAAGCCCGCGTTGAATTAAAACTTGAAGATCGGATTCTAGAGAGTTAAACCCGACAAGCTGCGGGTTGCGGACGCCGACATAATGCAAAAACTGCCCGATGATCTGTGCTTCGTCCGGGACAGTTTCTTCAAGCGGCAATTTCGGCAGCGAATTGATCCGAAACTCGACCCGTCTTACGCTGTCTTCATAAACGACGCGACGCGAAAGAAACGCTATCGAAACAACGCGCGAAAAAAGATACTTTACGAAGGGTCGAGGGTTCTCCTCGGAGTAACCGGTGGTCTCGCTCCAAAGCCTTTCCATTGCCTTTAGCTCGGTCGTCTCCGGCGGCAGATCGTATAACCGCATCGCTCCCGCCGCGTCCGGTACCCATTCCAGATCAAAGAACCATGTGGGATCGTGTATCTCGTTTTTTAGCATCTATCGTTTGGACAAGAATTATGATAACTCAGTATTTCTATTTTACACGGCTGGTACGCCGTTTCAGGAAATCCATTAGAACAAACTGCGTGAGGTTATTCGGGTTGGCAAAGTAGGCTTTGCCGCGGGTCATGGCGGTCATTTGCTTGACGAAATCGACGAGGTAATAATCGCTGGCGAGCATGAAAGTGTTTATCATCACGCCGGATTTGCGGCACGCCTGCACTTCCTTGAAAGTTTCGGCCATAACGAAAGGATCGTTGCCCATCGAATTTTTGTAGAGCATGCGTTTTTCGCCGGGAACCGCGTCGGAGTATTTGCGATAGCCGAAATACGCGGCGTTTGACGGTTCAATAAACGCGGCGGTCGGCTTGCCGTCCGTCACCATCACGATCTGTTTCATGTCCTTGGCTTGGGCGGTCAGAATGCGGCGGGCGAGTTTCAACCCCTCGGCGGTGTTCGTATGATACGGCCCTACTTGGGTCGAGGCGAGCTTTGCGATGGGCAATTCTTCCGCGCCATCGTGAAACAAAACTATCTTTAACGAATCGCCCGGATATTGCGTGCGAATTAGATGCGCCAAAGCGATAGCGACCTTTTTCGCGGGCGTAAAACGATCCTCGCCGTACAAGATCATCGAATGCGAGCAGTCGAGCATTACGACCGTCGCACAAGACGATTGGTAATCCTGCTGGTGAACGTGAAGATCTTTGTATTCAAGATTTAACGGAACGCTGAGACCTTCGCGCGTGATCGCCGACAACAGCGTGGCATTCACATCAAGATTGATAGTGTCGCCGAATTCGTATTCCTTCGAGCTAAGCGCGGCTTCGATACCGGTGTCGAGATGCGGCGTGTCATGCCGCCCGATCGAAGATTTTCCAAGCGAGCCCAGAAGTTTCTGCAAGGTCTTGTAGCCAAGAAAATCCAGCCCTTTTTCGGTTACTTCGAATTTGATATTTCGCGGCAGTTGCTCGCCGATCTCGCCGTTGCCGTTCTGCGACTCACGCCGTTGCTCCGGCTGCACTTCCCTTAAATTGAGATAGCCTTCCTCGACCAGACGTTCTATAAGCTGATTTATCAACTCTTCGAGCAGCGACCCTTTGAACTTGTCATCGTTTTCCGCTAGCATCTGTTCGACGTCCTGTTTGTTCAATATTTCCTGATCGAGCAGTGCCTGCAAAATCGCCTGACGCAGCGCGTCGAGCGAATCGTCCGGCTCGTTTCGCTGGCGCGTCCACCAGTAATCGTCGTTGTAGCCCGAATCGAGCATCTGGTTCGAGAGCGAATCCATCAGGTCGCCGAGATCGACCCCGAATACATCGAAACCCTTGAATTTTGAATAGCGGATAAACTTCATCTTTCGTTCCGGTCTTGCAATAAGAAATCCAGACAGTTATATTAAGACCGTACTCGTGCCCCCAAATTAATCTCTCTCCAGAAACTTAGCATATTTCTCTCCTCGTTTCGAAAATTTAAAAGGATGGAAAAACTAATGAAAAAGTTTTTGGTTGGAATTCTTGTTTTATTTGTTTTGGCGGTCGCATTGCCGCTCGCCGCAAATGCTCAGAGCTGCAAGATCAGGAAATACAGGAATGGCGGCAGTTCATACCGCAACGCCGATTATAGGTACGACGACGACCGCAATTACCAACGCCGCAGCTACAACCGCCGCAATCGTGGACGCGGTTATTACGCTCCGCAAGGCTACGGGTATTATCAACGGCGCCCCGGCTTTTATCGGCGACACCGCAATTTGATCAACATCGGAATCGGAACCGGCGGCGGCGCATTGCTCGGAGGTTTGGTCGGCGGCAAACGCGGAGCCGGTTGGGGAGCATTGGCCGGTGCTGGAGCATCGACGCTCTACACATATAAGATCAGGCCCAAGCAGCGGCGATATTACCGTTAGAACAAAAGTTATATTTTGTCTGAAAGCCTCCGCACCGTTCGGAGGCTTTTTAGCGCACCATACCGCCGAATGTTACCCGATATAGTATTTTCAAGCCTCTGCAAAATCAACCTATTATGCTGTAAGTCACGGTAAACATTTGTTTTGCCAGCTCTGGCACGGTCATTGCGATACACATAGACGACGAAGACGATTACGACTTCGACACAATCAGTAGGGGGAACAAAGCAATGAAAAAAATAATAACTACTTTTGTAATGGCGAGTTTCTTAGCGGTAATGATACCGATGTTTGCGGGATCGGCAACAGCGCAGACGCGACGCTACAGCAACAATAGCAGCAGATACGCAACGACCTATAAAAAGCCGAGCATTTATCGTCGTCACCGAAACCTGATCAATATCGGTATCGGAACCGGTGCCGGTGCGTTGATCGGCGGTCTGTTGGGCGGTAAGAAAGGTGCTGCGTGGGGTGCTCTTGCGGGCGGTGGCAGCGCGGCCGTTTACACCTACAAGATCAATCCGAAAACGAAAAAATACCACAGAGTTTATCGCTAAACGGTAACAAATGATGGCCGTGGAGACCGAGGCCGCGTTGAGTTATAAGACTCGTCGCGGCCTTATTAATTATCC
>JBQTJB010000029.1:0-11441 GCA_052387555.1 Blastocatellia bacterium
GCGTGCCGCGCGAAGCAAGGCTAAATTCAAGGCCGGTCGACGGCACGCCGTGTCAATTTCGCACAGCCTACGACGTAAAGCTTGTTCCGCTCGAACTCGAATCCGCAGCGCTCGAATCGCCGGCGCCAAAGGACGGACGCGGAAAATTTGCAGACAGTTTTATTCGTCTCAGCCTTCGCTGTTTTGGCGACTCGAATCTTCATGAAATAAAGATCGGCGAAACCGGATTGCCGCCGGAATCTCTGCGATTCTATCTCGATGGCGACCCGCAGCTTGTCTACCCGCTTTACGAGATAATTTTCAATCATGCAAATACGGTTGAGTTTCGAGCGAAAGACGCACCGCTCGGCAACAAGACGCTAAAGACGATCACTAACATTCGGCTCAAGCAGCCCGATCCGGTCATCATTCCTGCCGCCGATTCGATCAGGCAGGTCGGCTTTGCGGAGAACGAAGCCTTGCTTCCGTTTACCAAACGCTCCTTCGCCGGCTATCGGCTTTTGACCGAGTATTTTTCGTTTCCTTACAAGTTTTTGTTTTTCGACATATTGGGTTTGGATAAGGCGATCGACCGCAAGTTTGGCAGCCATTTTGATATTCTTATTCACTTAAAGGATATTACGCCGCCGATAGCCCCGATAACGACCGAAACGTTCAGAATGAACTGCACGCCGATCGTCAATTTGTTTTCACGGAGCGCAGATCCGATTTATCTCTCGCAGCAGAAATACGAATATCAGGTCCTTCCGGACGTACATCGCCAATCTACGACCGAGATATATTCGGTTGATGAAGTCGTTACGAGCGATCCGCGGACGGGCACGACCCGTGAGTTTTCGCCGTTCTATTCGCTGCGTCACGCCTACGGCGAACAAATGGAAAAATCTTTTTGGTATGGCGTCCGTCGTGCCTCGCAGCGGCCGGACGATATGGGGACGGAAATATTTCTGTCGCTCGTCGATGCAAGTTTTAATCCACGCGTTCCCGCCGTCGAGGTGTTGAACGTTACCGCGACATGTACGAATCGCGACCTCCCCGCACGTCTTTTGTTCGGCGGCAAGGAAGGCGATTTCGAGGTCGAGGGAACGGCACTATTGTCGCGCGTGCGCTGCCTGACAAAACCGACTGAAACGATCCGGCCACCGCAGCGGCGGGCGGCCCAATGGCGGTTGATCTCGCATTTGAATTTGAATTATCTTTCGCTTGTCAGCGGCAATAACGGCGTGCCGGAAGCGTTGCAGGAAATTCTGCATCTTTACAATTTCAACGATTCGTCCGTTACCCGAAAACAGATACTTGGCATAACCGGGATAGAATCGAAAAAAGTTGTTCGGCAGATCGGCGGCCGCATAGGCACGGGTTTTGTGCGTGGGCTCCAAACAACTCTTACATTCGATGAGGAAGAATTTGTCGGAAGCGGCATGTTCTTGTTTGCCTGCGTGCTGGAGCGTTTTCTGGGTCTTTACGCGTCGGTTAATTCCTTTAATCAGGTAGTATTAAGGACCGAACAGCGTGAAGAAACGATCAAGACGTTTCCGCCGCGCGCCGGAGAACAGGATCTGCTCTAACGCTATTTTTTTGATGGCCAGAAAGTCTCTAAACGAAATACTGTTCGACGAACCTTACAGGTTTGAGTTCTTTCAGGCCGTGCGGCTCTTTGAAAAGCTGTTCCCCGAATCCAGGACGGTCGGACGCGAGGCTCTGCCAAAGGAAGAGATGGTTCGGTTCCGCTCTCGCGTTTCGCTGGACTTTCCGTCAAGCGAAATTCATGAGATAAAGCAGAGCGTCGACGAAAAAACGGGCGAAGAACGCACAGAGTTGTTCGTCAACTTTATGGGCATGGTCGGCGTCAGCGGTGTTCTGCCGACGCATTACACCGAACTGGTTTTCGACCGTATCCGGCATCGCGACACCGCTCTCTGGGCTTTCCTCGATATTTTCACTCACCGCTCCGTTTCCATGTTTTATCGGGCGTGGAGTAAATATCGTTTTCCGGTCGGATATGAAAGAGGCGATGACGCCTTTACCGGTTATCTTTTTGATTTTACCGGACTCGGAACGAGCGGGTTGCGCGGACGAATGAGCCTCGAGGACGAATCGCTTCTGCCTTACAGCGGACTTATTGCTCAAAAGCCGCATTCCGCCAACGCATTGCAAAACATTTTGTCCGATTATTTTGGCGTACCGGCCGCACTAAAACAGTTTTTCGGGCAATGGATCGCCCTCGAACCGGCCAGTTACTCGTACCTCGGCAGGAAGAATAATTCGCTTGGCTTGAGCGCAATCGCCGGAACGCGGATATGGGATCAGCAATCGAAGTTCCGCGTTCGTGTCGGGCCGATGAATTTCAATCAGTTTCAGGCGTTTCTGCCAAATGGCACGGCTCATAAACCTCTGGCGTCGATAGTCCGGTTTTTAGTCGGAATGGAATTCGATTTCGACGTTCAGCTTTCGCTTGCCGCCAAACAAGTGCCCGGAACGGTTCTTACGACGCGAGCGCTCAGAAAGCCGCTTCTCGGCTGGACTTCGTTTCTTAAAACGCAGCCCGTGAAACGCGACGACGAACAGGTCGTTTTGCAGATAGATGGTTAAGATGGCACGAAAGGACACTGGTACTTAAGTATGGAATTAAAAAGATTTAGAAATTAATTCTCTGTGTCTCTGTAGTGAAATTTCTTATTGGAGAAAAGTCATGAACGTAAATTTAAAATCGCTGGTCGGCAGGCTCAACGACGTCACCCGCAACGCACTCGAGGGAGCCGCAGGGCTTTGTCTTTCACGAACCAACTACGATGTCGAGATCGAACATATTCTCGCCAAACTTCTGGAACAGGATGACACCGATCTGCATCGCATCGCCAATCATTTCGAGGTGAACGTCGATCGGCTTTCGAAAGATGTGTCGGTCGCCCTTGATCGTTTGAAGAGTGGCAATACGCGTACGCCGGGATTGAGCGACCGCATACCACACTGGATTCAGGATGCGTGGCTGCTGGCGTCGGTGGATTTCGGCGCGGCTCGTGTTCGCTCCGGGCATCTTGTCCTCGCGCTTGTGCTGAACGACAGTCTCGCACGCATTGCGCGAGAGATCTCGAAGGAATTTGCTCACATCTCGTCCGAAGCATTGCAGGCTTCCCTTCCCGATATTACAGCCGATTCCGCCGAGGCCCGCGACGCCGTTGCGCTTGGCGAAACAGCCGGAGTATCGGACGGAGCTCCTGTCGCTTCGGGCGTTCCCGGAAAAACAAAGTCGCTCGATCAGTACACTGAGGACCTAACGGCAAAGGCTGCGTCCGGAAAGATCGACCCGGTACTTGGGCGTGATTTCGAGATTCGCCAGATCGTGGACATCCTGACGCGCCGCCGTCAAAACAATCCGATCCTCACCGGCGAAGCCGGCGTCGGCAAAACCGCCGTTGTTGAAGGCTTTGCTTTAAGGATCGCGGAAGGCGACGTACCAGATCCGTTGAAGAATGTCTCCGTGCGTTCCCTGGATCTCGGCTTGCTGCAAGCCGGTGCAGGCATCAAAGGCGAATTCGAAAATCGTCTAAAGTCTGTGATCGATGAAGTTAAATCATCGCCCCAGCCGATTATTATGTTCATTGACGAGGCACATACAATGATCGGTGCCGGCGGCCAGGCGGGACAGAATGACGCAGCAAACTTGCTGAAACCCGCACTGGCCCGGGGCGAGCTGCGCACAATTGCCGCTACGACCTGGGCTGAATACAAAAAGTATTTTGAAAAGGACGCGGCTCTTGCAAGACGTTTCCAGGTGGTAAAGGTCGAGGAGCCCGATGAAGAAAAAGCCGTAGCGATGATGCGCGGCATTGCCGACAAAATGGAGGGCCACCACAACGTCCGTATTCTTGACGAAGCCATTGTCGAATGCGTAAAGCTTTCCAACCGGTACATTACCGGCCGACAGCTTCCCGACAAATCTGTTTCAGTGCTCGACACGGCATGTGCGAAAGTTGCCATAGGCCAGGGTGCGACGCCGGCTTCGATCGAGGACGCCATGCGGCGGATTCAAAACCTCACGTCGGAGATCGATTCGCTGGAACGCGAACAAGTGACCGGAGCCGACCACGGCGAACGACTGGAATCGCTCAAAGCAAAACGCACCGAGACCGAAGGCGAACTTGCAAAGCTGAATGAGCAGTGGGAAAAAGAAAAAGCTCTCACGGATCAGATCCGCAACATCCGAACCAAACTAGAAATGACGCGGCTCGATGGCAAATTGTCGGAACCATCTGCGATAGCGGGTGCTTTAACGCAGCCAGGTGAAACAACGGCTGCAGGTGCAACCGCCGAAAGTGATGCGACTGTTGGTGACGACACTTCTGGTACTGCCGCCGCGACAGCGCCGGAAGCCGCAAAACCAGTCGATACCGAATTCCTAAAGAACGAACTCAAGCGCCTAAACGCCGAACTTAAGGAAATTCAGGGTGAAGATCCATTGATGCAGCCGGTGGTAAACGGCCAAACCGTTGCCGAAGTTATTTCCGGTTGGACCGGAATCCCGATTGGAAAAATGGTCGCCGACCAGATAACGGCGGTTATCAACCTTCATCAAACCCTGGGCGAGAGGGTTCTTGGCCAGGATCATGCACTCGAAGCTATTTCACAAAGGATCAGGACATCACGTGCCGGCTTGACCGATCCGAAACGTCCGATCGGCGTTTTTCTGCTTGTCGGAACATCCGGCGTCGGAAAAACCGAAACCGCACTTGCGTTGGCCGAATCACTCTACGGCGGCGAACGCAATCTGATCTCGATCAATATGAGCGAATATCAGGAGGCTCATACGGTTTCGAGCCTGAAGGGTTCGCCTCCGGGATACGTCGGTTATGGCGAAGGCGGCGTACTCACCGAAGCCGTGCGTCGAAAGCCATATTCGGTCGTTCTGCTCGATGAGGTCGAAAAGGCCCACCCGGACGTGATGGAGCTTTTCTTCCAGGTTTTCGACAAAGGCGTTTTGGAAGACGGCGAAGGCCGCGAAATCGATTTCAAGAACTGTATTATCCTATTGACCTCAAATATCGGAACCGACACGATCATGAAACTCTGTGCCGACCCGGAGACAAAGCCGGAGCCGGACGGCCTCGTCGAAGCGATCAAACCCGAACTCAATAAGGCCTTCAAGCCGGCTCTTTTAGGCCGGTTGGTCACAGTTCCGTTTTATCCGATCTCAGACGACATACTGCGATTAATCATCAAATTGCAGCTAGGAAGGATCAAAAAACGCATTTCAGATAATCATGGTGCGCAATTTTCCTACGCCGACTCCGTCATAGATACGGTGGCGAAACGCTGCACCGACGTAGATAGCGGAGCGAGAAATGTATTGAACATTCTTACCGGTTCTCTGCTGCCGGATATGAGCGGCGAGGTTCTTTCGCGAATGGCCAGCGGCGAAGGCATCAGTAAGGTGCACGTTTCGGTTGGCGAGAATGAGAAGTTCGCCTATGACATAAGCTGAAACAGATCGGTTGTTTCGGTAGGATCACAAGATGGCAATTACGCAGGATAATCGAATAATGAATATCTCCACGCCGCTCGGCAAGGATTTTCTGCTTATCAGCAGTTTCCGGGCGGAAGAGGAGATTTCAAAACTTTTCACGGTCGAAGCCGAGCTCGTTCACGAAGAAACGCAGCAGAACTCGCCGCCGACCGTGATCGATATTCAAAACATTCTTGGTAAAAACGTTTGCATCGAGGTGATACAGAGAGACGGGACAAAGCGTTATTTCAACGGTATCGTAAACCGTTTTTCACAGGGCAGCCGCAATGTCCGTTTTACTAGCTACCGAATGGAGATCGTCCCGCAGCTTTGGCTTTTGACCCAGATTCGTCAAAGCAAGATCTTCCAGGAAATGACGGTGCCGGACATTCTTCGACAGGTTTTGGGCGCGATCAATTTCAAGATAGAGGTTCAGGGCCAATTCGAAAAACGTAATTTCTGTGTTCAGTATCGCGAAACCGATTTCGATTTTATATCGCGTTTGATGGAAGAGGAAGGCATTTTTTATTACTTTGAGCACACAAACCAGTCGCATCAAATGATAATCGCCAACACGCCGTCGTCCCATCGCGATTGCCCGACAAAAAGCTCGATCGAGTTTGTCAGCGAGGTCAATGAAGAAGAATACGTTACTACGATCAATCAATGGGTAACGGATTATAATCTGCAAACCGGAAAGGTGGCGATGTGGGATCACCATTTCGAACTGCCTACAAATAAGTTCGATGCAAAACATCCGTCACGTTTCAATGTCGGCGGAAATCAGCAGCTTGAGATTTATGACTACCCCGGCGGATATGCTCGTAAATTTGACGGTATAGATAAGGGCGGCGGTGAGCGCCCCGCCGATCTTCAAAAGATATTTCCGGATAAGCAAAAAACCGTCGAAACCGTTATGAGGTCGCTCGACACGCGGCATAAAACCGCCAGCGGCACCAGCGATTGTTCCTCGATAACACCGGGCTACAGGTTTGAGTTAAAAAATCACCCGATAAGAACCTCAAACGGCCAGTACGTCATTACTTCCGTCTCGCATACATGCAATCAGAGCCCGGATTACCATTCCGAAAGCGAGGTAGGAAACCCTTACACGAATGCATTCGATTGCCTTGCACACGGAGCTGGGGCTCCGCCTTTTCATCCTTTGCAAACAACCCCTAAACCTGTGGTTCAGGGTTCGCAGACGGCAACGGTCGTCGGGCCGAGCGGCGAAGAGATATTCACTGACAAATACGGCCGCATAAAGGTTCAGTTTCATTGGGACCGATTCGGCTCAAACGATCAGGGAAGCTCGTGCTGGGTTCGCGTATCGCAAAACTGGGCCGGGAAAAAATGGGGCACGATGTTCATTCCGCGCATCGGAATGGAGGTCATTATCGATTTCTTCGAAGGCGACCCCGATCAGCCGATTGCCGTCGGCTGTGTTTATAACGCCGAGACAATGCCGCCGTACACGCTGCCCGACGAAAAGACAAAATCGACTATAAAGACGAATTCGAGTCCCGGCGGCAATGGATTTAACGAGCTTCGCTTTGAGGACAAAAAGGGTTCTGAGCAAATATTCATCCATGCGGAAAAGAATCAGGACATACGAGTAAAAAACGACTGCATGGAGATTGTCGAAAATAATCGCAGCCTGATTGTTAAGAAAGACCAGATGGAGAAGGTAGGCGGCGACAAGCATCTTCAGGTATCGGGCAGTCAAAACGAAAAAATCGGCGGATCGGTCGGCCAAAACATTGGCGGAAGCCACGATGAAAAAGTTTCTCAAAAATTTGCGGTAGATGCCGGACAGGAAATACATCTAAAGGCGGGCATGACCACGGTGATCGAAGCCGGCACGTCGCTTACGCTCAAAGTAGGCGGAAATTTTATTAATATCAACTCCGGAGGCGTCTTTGTTAAGGGCACGATGGTGATGTTGAACAGCGGTGGCGCAGCAGGTTCGGGCAGCGGTGCAAGTCCAGGCTCGCCAAAAGATCCCGTAGAAGCCGACAATGCCCAAACGGGACAAAAAGTCGCTCGTCCGCCAAATCCGCCGCCACCGCCTGAGCCGCCGAATTTTGCATTGGTTGCGACCGCCGCGCGCGAAAGCGCCTCTAATCCGCTGGTGCCTAATGTACAGCAATTAATGCAGCAAATTCTTGCGGCAATTCCTCCAGTTCCGCCGATCCCGGTCATACCTCCGGTTCCCGCGCCCGATCTTCCGGCGGCGATTGCACAGGCTCAGGCCGCAGTCGAAAATCTGGTTAGCGATGCCCGAGCTATGGCCCGAAATGCTGTCGCGCAGGTTGTGAATTCACCGCTTGTCGGGGCAGCTATGGATAAGGTAAATCAAGCAAGGGCAATGGCCGAAGATGTTGCGCAGAAAGCGCAGGACAAGATAAACGAAGCAAAAGCCGTTGCCGCCGATATCGCCGGGCAGGCTCAAGACAAGATCGATCAGGCAAAAGCGAAGGTCGATGAGGCTAAGCAAAAGGTTGAAGAGGTGAAACAAGAGGTTGCCGAAGCAAAACAAAAAGTCGATGAGGCCAAACAGGTCGTCGAATCTTACGCCGAAGCTCTTGAAGGTGTCGGCGAGCAGGCGGCGGGAATGGCCCAGGCGGCCCAGGATGCAGTTCCGTTTCTATAGTACGGAAAGTTTATGAACGATCAGCAGATCAGGCAGCACTTATTCAGCGATACAACACGTTTGTATTGCGTGCTCGACGGCGTACTGGTTCCGCAGTTGCCTAAGCGCCTGTACGAATCGCAACTGCCTAACGTTTGTCTGCTTGCCGGCGATCTTACGCCGGATATGGTTTACGCGGCACCGTATTTAGTAATGCTTACGCCGGACAGCAAGTTCGCCGATTGGGTTTTTGCCGAATCCTTAGGAAGGCATTGGGGCATTTTTGCCCAGTCGCCACAGTCGCTTATCGAAATGCGCAAGCATTTCACGGCATTGCTTTCGGCCTATGACGAACGCGGAAACCCGATGATGTTTCGCTATTATGACCCGCGCGTTTTTCGCAATTTTATCCCGACGTGTAATGGGGGAGAACTGGCAACGTTATTCGGCAAAGTCGAATCGTTTTTTACCGAAACTGAAACCGGCGACGGGTTGACGAAATATCGGATAGCGAACAATGAACTCGCGACAACCGATTTGAACTAACAGGAGATATCGAAAATGCCGACTGGGCCAGCAGCAAGAATAACGGACAACGTAATGCACCCGCTTCCGCCGGTTTTGACGCCGGGGCCGGGAAGCATGAACGTCCTTATCGGATTTCTACCGGCCTGGCGCGGCATTCCCGCCGCCGCCGCCGCCGCATTGCAGGCCGCAAAACAAGTATCTGATACAGCTATCATGGCGGCCGAATCCGCAACAATGGCCGCTGCAGGAACGCCCGGTGCACCTGCGGCATATGCCGCGGAGCAAGCCGCAAAAGCAGCTGCACTGGCTTCATTGAGCTCGACGATCAGCGGCATGGCTGGAATGTCCGACATTCATGCCTGCGTAACTCCGTCACCGGTTCCGCCGCATGGCCCGGGCGTTGTTATTGACGGGTCGCAAACCGTTTTGACGAATAACATGCCGCAATGCAGAATGGCTGACACCATCATCGAACCGCTCGGTCCGCCGAATAAGATCATAAAAGGTGAAACGACGGTGATCGTTGGCGGATAGGAACTTTTCATAGATTCGATGCTTGTAATAAGAGACGCACAATTACAGAATTTTATCGCGGTTGATGAGCGCGGGTTAATAAAGGTCGTTTGCGATTCGGTCCGAAGGGCAAACCCGGAACGCGTGGCCGGGTACGCGGACGCTAAACTGACCGCGATGGTAAAGGTCGGGTTAAAGCGTGCCCGTAAACATCAGATCTCAAAGGCTCAGGACATCGCGGCTTTCGTCGCGGTGATGTTTGAAACGTCGCCCAGATTCGACGAACAGGCCGAGATAGCCGCCGTGCTGGCGGACATTAATTTTCCGCCGGCCGAACGATTCTACCAGCTGTTCGAACGTGTTTCAGACGAGGGCTGGGCCGAAGCCGAACGGTCGTATGACGAGGCGATATGGTTCGCCGGACAAAGCTAGGCTGTTTCACCCGAAGAAATGGAAAACGAAATGGAAAACCGATCTGTCGCCGTGCAGGTGCCGCTTACTTACGGCGACATGGCCGCTGCCCAACGGCAACGCGTCGCCGAGCTTGAGGAGCGTGCCAAAGCGGCTCCGTCCGAGGCCTTAACCGACGAACTCGACCGCCAAACCGATAAACTGCGCTTCTACGCAAATGCCGCGCTGGGAAATCCGAAACTGCGTGCCGCACTGGCCGCCGCCGCCGCAAAGAAAGCCGCGCTAAGCAAGGTAGTCGTCCAGCCGATGTTTTGAAGGGAACGCGAACTGAAGTTCGCGTTTCTTACGGATGCGTCATTTCTTCGGGTTTGACCAGTTCATCAAATTTCTCGCCTGTCAGCAGCCCAAGCTCGATCGACGATTCTTTAAGCGAAATTCCTTTCTTATGCGCATTCTTCGCGATCTTCGCAGCGTTGTCGTAGCCGACATGCTGATTCAAAGCCGTGACCAGCATGAGCGAATCGTTCAAATATTCGTCGATTTGCTCACGGTTTAGCACGATGCCGTTGATGCAATAATCGACAAAGCCGTGGCAGGCGTCGTGGATAAGCCGAACGGAATGCAGAAAATTATGGATCATCACCGGCTTGAACACGTTCAGCTCAAAATTGCCCTGCGAACCTGCAAAGCCGATAGCTGCGTCGTTGCCGAAAACCTGCACGGCAACCATCGTCATCGCCTCGCTCTGTGTTGGATTGACCTTGCCCGGCATGATCGAGCTTCCCGGTTCGTTTTCGGGCAGCGAAATTTCACCGATGCCGCAACGCGGCCCGGAAGCGAGCCACCGAATATCGTTCGCAATTTTCATCAACGAACCGGCAAGAGTTTTTAAAGCGCCGGAGGCAAAAACTAACTCGTCGTGGGCCGAAAGTGCGGCAAATTTGTCCGGATGTGACTTAAATGGCAGTCCTGTGAGCTCGGCGATCTTCACTGCGGCTCGTTCCGCAAATTCGGGATGAGCATTCAGTCCCGTGCCGACCGCCGTTCCGCCGATTGCCAGATCGCGCAGGCCCGGCATCACCATTTTCAATCTTTCGATGTCGCGGTCGATCAGGTTCGCCCAACCGTTGAATTCCTGGCTAACCGTCACCGGCGTCGCGTCCTGCAAATGCGTACGCCCGATTTTCACGACACCTTCGAACTCCCTCGCCTTCGCCTTGATCGCGTCGCTCACCTTTTGAACTTCCGGGATCAGCGCCGTCAGCCGCTCCGCTGCCGCAATATACATCGCGGTTGGGAAAGTGTCGTTCGACGACTGAGATTTATTCACATCATCATTCGGATGAATCGGAGTTTTGCTGCCCATCTCGCCACCGGCAATTTCAATTGCCCGATTCGAGATGACCTCGTTAGCATTCATGTTCGTCTGCGTGCCCGAACCGGTCTGCCAAACTCTAAGCGGAAAATGCGCGTCCAGCTTTCCTTCTATTACCTCGTCTGCGGCCTCAATTATCAGCTTGAGCTTGTCGTTCGACAGTTTGCCAAGATCGTTATTCACGATCGCCGCCGCTTTTTTTAAAGTACCGAGTGCGCGAATCACCTCGCGCGGCATCACATCGAAACCGATGTTGAAATGTTTCAGGGAGCGCTGCGTCTGCGCTCCCCAATAGACGGACGTCGGCACTTCTATCTCGCCCATCGAATCGGCTTCGATACGTGTTTTGATTGCTTTTTCTGTTGCTTCCGACATTTTTTTCGTGAATGAAAGATAAATCGAATTCTCCTCCGATTCTAGCCGAATCTATTTCGAAAAACATCTTGACACGGCTTCTTTCCAGACATTACGCTTTATTT
>JBQTJB010000030.1:0-2656 GCA_052387555.1 Blastocatellia bacterium
TAACCTCACCAAAATGCTTGCTCTGTCCATAAAGGTCTAGTGCGTCGGGGGTATCGTCCTCGATGTAATTTCCCTTTTCACCATTGAAAACGCAATCAGTACTAACAGTGATCATCCGAAAGTTGAACTCGCCGGATAATTCCACGAGAAAATGCGGAAAGAGCGAATTTATTTTCAGTGTTGTGACAACCTCTTTCGAAGTCGGAAGTTGTTTAATGATTCCAACTGCATTAATGACAACGTCCGGTTTTGCAGTCGCGATAGCCTTGCGCACAGACTCGGCATCGGTAACCTCGACATTCGGGATCGATCTTGATTCGTCAAAGATTCCGAAGCGTTCGAAAGATTTGAAATCGCCATGAAACGTCGCCCAAACGTCGAAACCTTCAGCTAGAACTTGAACAAGTTTATGGCCGAGCATTCCGCCGCCGCCAAAGACCAAAACACGCATGAATTTCTGATAAATTACCTTAACTGTCGCGATCTCGACTATTAAGGTCATATGTTAATGTTCACGTAGATTTACTATTTGCGAGCAACCTTAGATAAAGCCTGGAATAGTACTCTGTGATCAGTTTCGAATCAAAACGCTTTACGTTCTGAAGGCCTTTTTCGATCAGATCATTTCTGTGATCTTCATCCGAGATCAACCTGGCGAAGCCCGAGCGAATCGACTCAGGATCAAACGGATCAACCAAAACCGCTCCGTCACCGGCAACTTCCCGCATTGGGCTGAGGTTGCTCGTTACCACTAGTCGCCGCATTGCTTGTGCCTCAATTATCGGCAACCCGAATCCCTCAAACTTCGAACAAAATGCTACTACATCTGCTTTGGAATATTCTTCTCGAAGCTGTTCATCGTTAAGATTCGATTTGTTTGAATATTCCAAACTGCTTTCCTGAAGTAATTTCTTTGATTCAGGGTATATCTCGCCGATTATCGTCAAACGGCATTTTATCGGTCCCAGTGCGCGAATCAGATTGATCAGGTTCTTATTCGGAGCCGTCCCAATCTGAAGCACGTTCGGAAGATCTGTATTGAACTCCTTTTTTTCTGTGCCAATGAAATGATCCCGCACAGGATTTTCGATTACTGTGATCTTTTCTTCCGGACACCCGGTCAAATCAATCAATTCCCGTTTTGTAGCCTCGGAAACAACCGTAATGTACTTTAGTCGTTTTACGGGTAGGTCGAAAAGAAGCTCCTTCAGAACCCATCGCCGCAGACCCGACCGCATTCGCAGAATTCCCAGATCATGAATCGTCAAAACCGTCCGTTCGGGCGGCAGAATGAGCGAAATGTAATGGATATGTCCGGTTACATGATAAATATCAGCGATGACGGCCCGAAAACGAAGCAGATTCTTGAATACGTCGAATGCTCCGTTTCCATATGGTAGTTTCGTAAAGAAATTGTCGATGCCAAGGGATCTCAACTCCTTACCGATCTGTCTGAAAACTGATTCGATGCTGACAGTGTCCGAGCTTTTTCGTTCGATAAAATTTACCCGGAAATCCATCTTTTGTCTATGGTTTAGCGAGATGTTGAAAAAGCCGTAGCGTCTAATGCCCGTTCGAGTTTTCTAATTTCGATAGCGGTGGTTCCGACTTGCTCGACAACTATGCCCGCAGACGTGTTGGCGATCTGAGCCGCTTCGCGGAAACCAAACTCCGCAGCAAGAGCAACGCCAAGACCAGCGATCACTGTGTCGCCGGCACCTGTTACATCGTAAGTTTCCTTTGCTGCGGCATGCAGACGAAACGGTTTTTTGCCAGATTCAAAGACCGTCATTCCATCCTCGCTCTGTGTTATAAGCACCATGGAAAGTTTTAATTCATTCATCATTCGCAGACCAGCTTTTTCAATAAGATCAGGATCGTCGAATGCCAGACCGCAAGCCTCTGCTGCTTCGCGCCGGTTTGGCGTGATCACACTGGCTCCGCGATATTTTGAATAATCGATGCCTTTTGGATCAACGAGTACTGTCTTGCCCGAACCGGTTGATTGAATCAGGCGCTTCAGAATTCGTTTACTCAGAAGTCCTTTTGAGTAATCCGAGACTATCACCGCGTTAACCTCAGGCAACATTTTCTCAATAGTTTCGATTACAGCATCTTCATTCGAAACTGGCAAAGCACCCGTTTCCTCCTGATCTATTCGCACAACGTGCTGACTATGGGCAACGACTCTTGTTTTCACGGTTGTTAGCCGTTGATCTATTCGAACCAGAAAGTTTGATGAGACGCCATGCTCAAATAATACAGCCTTTAGCCGGTCGGCTTCGAGGTCGTTTCCGATCGCACCGACGAGGATCGGCTCCGCGCCTAGTCCCGCGACATTGACCGCGACATTTGCCGCTCCACCGGGCGCATAAGAGCTATGACCCAGTTTAACAATCGGAACAGGGGCTTCGGGCGAGATGCGGTTGACGCTGCCCCACCAATACTGGTCGAGCATAATGTCGCCGACGACCAACACTTTAACTTTGGAAAATCGCTCGGCGATGCTCATACCGTATCAAAAGTGTTTAATTTATCCGGCCGATCAAATTCAGCATCGACCATCTCACACCAAATATGGGCAACAGTAATGTGAGCTTCCTGAATTCTGGCCGTTCGACTAGAGGGGATCATAAGGCAAGCATCGCTTAGGGCC
>JBQTJB010000031.1:0-3552 GCA_052387555.1 Blastocatellia bacterium
AGATCACGCCTGCCTAGGTAAATCCCCTGACGATGTAGATAAATTTGCGAGTGATTTTCATCTATTCGGCTGCGTTTAGGGTCAGGACGGCGATTTCGGGCGGAACGCGGAAACGGAACGGAATCACGCTGGTTCCGACGCCGCTCGTTACATAAACATGTTTTCCATCGACGACGGCGAGGCCATCCATAAATCTAGGGTCGTTGAAAACAGCCTTTGGCCCGAAGATAGGCCAATTGAGTTGGCCTCCGTGCGTGTGCCCTGAGAGCATAAGCGAGAAACCTGTCGGTGCGGTAAGCAGAGAATCGGGGTTGTGGGTCAAGGCAAGAATATTCTGTTTTACTTCAATTTTGTCGAACGAATTTTCGGTCGGAACCGCTCGGTTTTTCCAGAGATCTTCTATTCCCCAAACGTTGATCTTTTCACCGTTTACGTTTATTTCTGAGACTTCATTGTTCAAAACGTTTATGCCGACCGATTCGAACGCCGCGTGGATTTTCTGTTCGTTGTGATACCAATCGTGATTGCCGATTATCGCGTAAACACCGTACTTGGCATTAAAGCCGCGAAGATTTTCCGCGATCTCGGCTACGGGGATTTTTAGTTCGGTGCCGTCGCTTCCGTCCGCTTTATTCCGAGCGTCACGGTTCCATTTCGTTTCGGAAACGTAATCGCCGAGCAGGACGATTATGTCGGCATTTTGAGCATTTGCTTGTTCGACGACGTAACGAAGGCGTTCCGGAGGAGCGTAATTCGATCCGGTATGAATATCTGCAATCGCTACAACGCGAAATCCGTTAAGTTTCGGGCTCCAATTAGGCACCGCAAGCGTTTCTTCAACGACAACGAAACGGCGCGGCTCAATGAAATAGGCATATGATAAAAATATTGCCAAAAGCACAGCGAAAATTCCTATTGCCTTTGCGATTCGCTTTAGCCATTTCTTCATAAATTATCAGCCTTATGTAAAATATTCACTCCACCGGTTGTCTACAAGTTTGACGATGTCATCTCGAGCCTCGACCTCTTTCGGATACCATGGCTTCATTCTTGCGTCGATGAAGATCGGTGCTGTATAACCGATGTGATTATTCTTTAACTCAACCTCTTTTGCGTAAATATCCGTTGCAGGATTAAAGCGAGTCCATGTAGCCCAAAGAAATTTCTCAACCGTTTTGGCGAAATCTGCGTTGTCATGAATTACCACGACCTGCCAATCGTCGAACGCGCCAGACTTCGCAAGGCGTTCGCCAAGTTCTTTATCGGTTTCGTAAGAACTTGCTTCAACGACGAGGCATCCACCGCAGAAAACCTCGACACGTTGTACTACGCTGGGTAGTTCGCCCGAAAACTCATGCGGCAATTCCCTTTTTGCATCGCCCGTTCCTAACATAATGGCCTTGCTGCCGTGGTTGATCTTGCCACTTGCATAATCGAGCGTATCAAAGGCAGTTTGACTAAATATGAACAGATCGCGGTTCCATTCGACACGGGCGAGTATATGCTCGAAGAGTGATTTGAAGTCGCGTAGGTTTTGCGGCTTGTCGGTCAGCATCAAGAATTTAGTTAAAGTAAGCTGTCCTTCGCCAAGAATGCGAAAACCGGCGGACAGGGCTTCGCGGCTGTATCGTTCCTTCACAACAGCCGCGGCAAGGGAATGAAATCCCGTCTCGCCATAACTCCATAGATCTCGCACGGCAGGCATCACCAGCGGGAACAGCGGCGAAAGTAATTCCTGTAAATAATCGCCGATGAAATAATCTTCCTGCCGGGGCTTTCCGACGACAGTCGCCGGATAGATCGCGTCCTTACGGTGTAAAACCGCATCGGCGTGAAACACCGGGTAATCATGAATCAATGAATAATATCCGTAATGATCGCCGAACGGGCCTTCAGATTTTCGCTCATGCGGCGGCACATGGCCGCAAATCGCAAATTCGGCCTCGGCTACAAGTCGATGATGCCCCGCGATAGGATTCTCAGCCAAGCCGATCTTAGAATTGGCAAGCAGCGACGCAAGCATCAACTCCGGCACATCTTCAGGAAGCGGCGCTATCGCCGAGATAATCAGCGCTGGCGGCCCGCCTAAAAAAACGGTTACAGGCAGCGGTTCGTTTCTCTGTTCAGCCTCAAAATGATGAAACCCGCCGCCTTTGCCGATCTGCCAATGGATCCCCGTTGTCGTCTCGTCGTAGCGCTGGATTCTGTACATCCCGAGATTGGATTTGCCCGATGTCGGACTTTCGGTATAGACAAGCGGAAGCGTTATAAAATGGCCACCGTCTTCGTGCCAGAGCTGAAGAAAAGGAAGTTCATTCAGATCGACCTTTTGCTGTCGCGATTCGAGAACGGGAGCATTGCGAACTTTCTTGGTTCCGAGTTTCAGCGCCGTCAGCCCCATGTCGCGATAGCCCCACAGCTTCCCGATTTTTGGCGGGATTAGTACCTCGACCATCTCGACCGCTCGCCTGACAAATTCCTGCGGACGCTTGCCGAACGCCAGTTCGATCCGTTTTATGGTTCCGAAAAGATTTGTGACGACCGGAAATTTCGAGCCTTTGACGTTCGTAAAAAGCAAGGCCTTTCTTTGCTCGTCGATCACCCGGCGGTGAATTTCCGCGATTTCGAGATACGGATCAACCTCGGCAGAGATTTCAACAATCTCATTTTCCCGCCGAAGCGTGTCGGTAAACGAATGCAAGTTTCTGTGCATAGATGAGTTGCCCGCGAAAGGCGCAAAAAACGCGAAAACTGTTGATTCAATTTATCAGTTTTCGCGTCTTTCGTGTATTTCGAGGTTTCTTAAGTTTACTACTTTCGCAAATTCGGCTTTGTTATATCCAATTCTTCAGCCTTAATCAAGTCGATTTTCATTTCCGGGAACCGTTTGGCCAAATCGTCTTTGAACTTAGCGTAATCGCCGACGATGATGACGTCACCTTCAAAAAAATTCGTGGAGGCAAATGATTTGAGTTCGCCATTTTTCACTCCGTTTACGTTGGGCATGTAAGAATTCAGTTCGTTAGTGGAGATGCCAAAGCTATAAAGATCGGCTAGTGCACCTGCAAGACCCTGCGTTGTTTCGAGATTACGCCCAAAGCCTCCCGTGAGCACGGATTTACGCGGAAGCAGTTCAGCATCCGTGGGATCAGTTTCGGCAAGCCGTTTGATCTCCGCAATGATCAATTGGGCAACCTCAGCCGCAGATTCGTTTTTTGTCTGCGTTCTGGCTCCAAAATTTGTTTTCCAGCCGCGCCAGGCGAAGCTGCTTCCGGCTCCGTAGCTTAATCCACGTTTTATTCTGATCTCCTGAGTCAGCCGCGAAGAATAACCGCCGCCAAGAAGCGAATTAAGAACGGAAGCCGCGTAATACTCTTTGCTTCTGCGTCCGACACCGAGGATAGGCTTAATAAAATTGACCGAAGCTTGGCCGGAATTTGGCAGATCGAGAACAAGAAATCGTTTCACTATCGGCCTAGATCCAACCATGAAGCTGCTACCTGAGCCTGAGCCAGACCCGGTTCCGTAACCTCTTTCCGGTTTTGGCCAGCC
>JBQTJB010000032.1:0-3087 GCA_052387555.1 Blastocatellia bacterium
CCTACTGGTACAACGGCCACATCTACTCGTCAGAGATCGCACGCGGCCTCGACATCTTTGAGCTGACGCCGACAAGTTTCCTCACACAGAACGAGATCGATGCAGCGAAGGCCGTTCGCGTGTCCCAATTGAACGTTCAGACTCAGGAAAGGATCGAATGGCCGAAAACGCTGGTCACGGCGAAAGCATACCTCGATCAGCTGGAGCGTTCGCAGGCCTTGTCCGCTATTGAGATTGCAGATTTACGTCTGTCAATTCAAAAAGCTGGAAGTTCGGCAAAAGAGCTGAAGAGTCTCAAAAAATACGCGAAGTCTCTGGATAAAAGCGCCGCTGTTTCAAATAATCCTTTTGATGCAGCCAGAATGCGTGCGTTAGCAGAGATTCTTAAAAACCCTGCGGTTTAAGAAAAGAAACCATCAAAAAACACGAAAAGACACTAAAGCAAGATTCTCTTCTTTGGTGCCTTTTCGCGTACTTTCGGGGTTCTATCTTAGGCTGGCGTTGAGCTTGTTAAGAGTCTCGCTTCCCGGACACAACACATCTTTTCCAAGTGAATTTAACGCAACATCGCTTGTATTCAGCATAGAATGCAGGTCGTCGGAGTTTTCGTCGATAAAAAGCAGGCCCGTGAGTATCTCGCCTTTTCGTTTTGCGTGATGGATCGCGTTCATCGCGGAGTTTCTGTCCATTGGGTCCCAATCTTTTGCAAGCTTGTGCAGATGTATCGTCGTGCCGTCGTGCATCAGCAAGTCTTTCACGTTCCCCGCTTCGTAGCTCGCGAGAATTTCTTTAGAGATTGGAACGAAATCGACTGTGCCGGTCACCTCGACGTGCTCACGGACGTAGTCGTACGATTTCGTCGAGCCTGGGTTGTTGTTGAATGTCACGCAGGGCGAGATGACATTGAGAAACGCAAAGCCTTTGTGCTTCATCGCGGCTTTGAGGAGAGGCGTGAGTTGTTCTTTGTCGCCGGAGAAACTTTGAGCCACAAAAGTCGCTCCCAGTTCGATCGCCAGCGACGATAGGTCGATAGCTTTAAACAGATTCACGCTACCCGCTTTGCTCTTCGAACCGGCGTCAGCGGTCGCGGAATCCTGGCCTTTGGTCAGGCCGTAGCAGCCGTTGTTCATCACGAGGTAAACCATGTTCAGGTTTCGCCTGACGACGTGGACGAACTGCCCCATCCCGATCGACGCCGTATCGCCGTCGCCCGAAACGCCGAAATAGATCAAATCCCGATTCGCCAGATTCGCACCCGTCGCCACGCTCGGCATTCGCCCGTGGACCGAATTGAACCCATGCGAATTCGCCAAAAAATAAGCCGGCGACTTCGACGAACAGCCGATGCCCGAAAGTTTCGCGACCTTGTGCGGCTCGATATTCAACTGCCAACACGCCTCGACGATCGCCGCGTTGATCGAATCATGCCCGCAACCTGCACATAGTGTGCTCAGCGAGCCCTCGTAATAATCCACCGTGTAGCCAAGCTCATTCTTTGGCAATGCCGGATGTCGAAATGTTGATCTGACGTATGTCATTTAAGATTATTCCACTCGTCCGCTGTGATTTCACGGCGAATAATTTCAGCGGTCTCACGTAGCATCATTTTCAATTGCGGTACCGAATACTCTACGTTTGAGGGCACGGTGAGCCGATCATTTTCGAATATCAGAAATTGATGTTTCGACCCTGAGTATGGTCCGTCGAACCCAAGCCTCCGCAATCGCCGAATAAAGTCATTTCGCTTACACTGACTCAACTGGCTCATAAGTTGGTGCTCTATTAAGGTTTATGCTTGCCAACACAGGCAGCTCGTGACCAAGCTTTAGCCCAACTAAAACCCAATCCTCAAGCGTCGAGCGCAGTTCGCTTTCACACTCACGCAACGTCGCGGCGAAAGCGACCACACCTTTACATGAAGGAATCCGTCCGGCAAAGCTGTTATCTTCCAGCTTGTCGTATTCAGCTTCTTCCAAGGCTAATTTAACATAGTCGCTTAATATGTAATTTCCTGACATACAAATATTCTAACATCTTGCATTTAGGATATGAATACCAGCACCCCTCAGCGACTCTACGCTTCTGCTATCGTTTCGCTGGACTTCCTAAGTTATCTTGTTTAACGTCAACGAAAGTTGATACTCAAATAGCTCAAAATCAGGCAAAAACTGTGTTGCTGCCTTCAGTTCCGGCGAAATCTCTCGGGCAACGATTATCGCGCGAACACGTTCTTTTTTAAAGTATGTTCTGATACTCGACTGATAGAAAAGCGTCTGCCCAACAACCCTTTCGTAACCTCGACTCACCTTCAACTCAATCACTACAAAGAGGCCGTTTTGATCGACTGCTAAAATGTCGATCCGTCGCGACGTACCAGGAACGTAAAACTCAACGCCAGATTGACCGCCATCGCTTTCGTAGAGCCCTAGTCCTTTTTCGATAACTCCAAGGTTTTTTATTAGGTAGTTTTGAAGATCGTTTTCATAGGCGAACTCATTATCCTCCTCGATAAGCTCATCTTCTTCTTCCGTCGTAATTCCTTCTTCGTCGCTGCTCGACCTTTTGGCAAGGTTTTCGAAAAAGCGGGTTCTTGATTCGCCTTTTTTGGTTAGCCCCGAAGGCCAGACTTCTTCGCAAAATCTTTGAAAGAGTCCATGCTGCTTCACAAGTACAATGATTTTTGCCCGGCGAAGCGTACTGGTGTAAGACTTGAACGTAGTAGGCGATGTGCGTATTTCCTCGCTTTCCGCTTCCAAGCCGTTGCGGCTCAGAAAGGCATAAGCTTCAATAACGGAAAAGCTTCTTTTGTATTCGTCCATTCTAAGTTTACCGTCTGGATTGTGGAATTTGCCTCGCACTCCTTTTGAAAAATCGTATTCTTCTTTCATATACCGGACTTAATCTGCCTGTAAATATTATCCGCAGTGATCGGCATGCCGTCGTAGTTTAAGACGGAGATCAGTTTGGATGCGTCAACTCCGAGTTCGATCATCATCAGGCTGCGGAATTGGGCGCCGCGATTTCGTTGACGCCCACGAACGCATCTTCGTCATCGAACAAAACCGCGACGCCCAATTCCGCAGCCTG
>JBQTJB010000033.1:0-6927 GCA_052387555.1 Blastocatellia bacterium
CGCTGCCTTCGACGATCATTTTGTTTTCGGCCTCAATGATCGTAATTTTATCGGCCTGCATCCGGTAAATGCCGTAGCGCGCATCGACGTTGCCTGTATGCACGAGTACACGCTTTCCCTCCTCGCCCTCGACGGTCTGCTTTTCGGAGTAAACCACAAGATCACCATCGCCGCCTTCCTTTTCAACTCGGGACTTCCCGATCTTCGGCGCCGAAATGTCCTGCGCGGCGGAGATCGGATTTATATTCGGCGTGTCGGTTATCGGATTTGCAACCTGTCGATCAACGGGATTCGTTTGCTGACCGTATGCGGCAACGGTAGTCAGGACGGCTATCGTACAGAGATAAAAAGCTTTGGGAACCCGCATTGAATTAAGTAGGCAATAAATCTGATGCTAACATGAAACTCCGCAAACTCTAAGTCTCTATGTTAGACTTGGGAAATCTTCATGAATTCCCGTAACTTATGAGAAAACAGAACGTTCTCGTTGTCGAAGACGAAGAATTGATGCGTTCCATACTGCGACGGTTGCTGGAAGAATCCGGCTACGACGTAATAACCGCCGATAGTTCCGAGGCCGCTCTGAAGATCTTCGGCGAGCGACGTTTCGGCGTCGTGCTTTCCGACATCAAAATGGCGGGCATGGACGGCATCGAGCTTCTCGGCCATATCAGGTCAATGGATGAAGCCGCTATGGTAATTATCATGACGGCATATTCGTCGGTGGATTCCGCTGTTGCGGCCCTGCGACACGGAGCATACGATTACATTACAAAACCATTTGTCAACGAAAATCTGCTGCAGACAGTAAAGAATGCGATCGCGCAGCGAGACTTGTTTATCGAGAATCGCGCGCTACGGCGTGAACTAAACAAACGATATAATTTTTCCGAAATCGTCGGTAAAAGCCAATCACTACAACGTGTTTTCGATGTCGTCAAGCGCGTAGCCGATACGAATGCCGTTGTTTTGATCCAGGGAGAAAGCGGAACCGGAAAAGAGCTGATTGCACGTTCGCTGCATTTCAGCAGCAGCCGTTCGGCAAGGCCTTTTCTAGCGGTTAACTGCGGCGCTTTGACAGAATCACTTCTGGAAAGCGAGCTTTTCGGGCATAAAAAAGGTTCGTTTACTGGAGCGGCAGCCGACCGCATGGGTTTGTTCCGCTCGGCACAGGGCGGCACAATTTTTTTAGACGAGATCGGTGAAATGCCGATGCCGTTACAAGTAAAGCTGCTACGAGCAATTCAGGAACATGAGGTAACGCCCGTCGGGTCGTCGATTTCCGAAAAGTTCGATGCCAGGATAATTGCTGCAACGAACAAGCTGCTTGAGGACGAAGTTGCGGCCGGCAACTTCCGCGAAGATCTTTTTTATCGGTTGAATGTCATCGAAATTTCCGTTCCGCCGCTTCGCGAACGCCCCGAGGATATTCCGTTTCTGGTTTCGCATTTCGCATCGAAAGTTGCCCACGATCTGGACAGTCCTGAAAAACCTATCAGCGATGAAGCGATCTTGGCATTGGCCGGATACGGATGGCCGGGTAACGTTCGGGAGCTTGAAAATGCGATTGAAAGAGCGTTTATTCTAAGCGGCGATCAGATAGATATTGACAGCCTGCCGAATAAGATCGTCGCTTCCGGAAAGGCAAATGTCGGTTCTCTAATTATGCGTGAAACACCGACTTTGGAAGAAGTTGAGCATAAATATGTGTTGGAAATAATGGAAACGGTTGACGGTGACAAAACTGCGGCCGCTAGGATACTCGGCATCGACCTTTCTACGCTTTACCGTAAGCTAAAGCGGTACGAAGACATTTAATTTATGGTTTTGCGGTGAGTTCGAGAATAAAATAGTCGGTTCCGTCAATATTGGTAACAGTACCTTCGAGAAAAGGGGCTTTTACGAATTCGTTCGCCCGGTAAGTGGTGCCCTTTAGCCCTTGTTCATCGGCAAGATCGTTTTGCGAGATCAGCTCGTTCGGGTACCAATCTTGAACCGTAATGGTTGAAGAAACAGGCGGACCATGTTTGGAGGTTTCTGAAATTATCTTCGTCGCGTTTGCAGGCAAATATAAAAGCACAGCGGTAAGTTTTCGCTCTTGCGGACGGTCGGCAACCGGCTCGTCATGCCAAACGACCTCTTCGGGTTCAAGCGATAGCCGAACTATCATTCCAAGCTCTTCGATATTATCGTTTGCGGTCTTAGCAGCCGCGTTTGCAGCATTTGAAGAGGCCGAAACTTGACGATTATCGGTATAGGAAGCTGTTCCGCCGCATGAACTCAGTGATTGAACAAAAAGAATTAGTGTTAGAATGAAAGCTGTCTTTGGCATTGGTATCCAGCAATTGTAAGAGCAATAAAGGTCGATTGCAATTTCGCCTTTTCCCTTACACTGGATATGCGAGCTGGACAGCATGTGGGATGACAAAGGCCTGACCGAGCAGAATATGACCGATTGGACTAATGAACACAATCGTTCGGAGGTAATCACGGTATGATCTTTCACGTCGTATTGGAAAAAGATGAAGGCGGTTGGATAGTGGCGGAGTGTCCGTCTTTGCCGGGCTGTGTTTCACAAGGCAAGAACGAGCAGGAAGCCATTGAGAACATCAAAGAAGCAATTACCGCGTGGCTTTGGGCGGAAGACCAGAAAGCTTTTGCGTCCTTAACGCCGCCGCGTGCCAGCGAAGCCGTACTGGTCACCATCTAGATGCATGGGCAAACTCGGCAACATTTCAGGCAAAGATGCCGGCAAAGCTTTTGATCGTGCGGGTTGGATAAAAATAGGTCAGGTAGGCAGCCACCTCGTAATGTCCAAACCGAATATTCGCGTTAATCTCTCTATCCCACAACATAAAGAATTGGCACCCGGCACCTTGAGAGCATTGATCAGAAACGCCGGCATGTCGGTCAGTGAATTTCTCGAATTGGTGAAGAAATGAAGGCCTGGCGTCAAAGTTACGCGTTTTACACGTGAACCAACTTCACCCAACGAGGCCGCGTTCGTCACAGCTAATGCCGTAACTCTTGCAACAATCTAAATGGACAAAAAACTCGAGACCCGCGCAAAGGGCGTATGGTTTGCTCTGATCGTGCTGTTTGCGATCAACACGATGAACTTTTTCGACCGCCAGATACTTGGCGCCGTCGGTGAACCGATAAGAAAAGAGTTTGGCTTGAGCGACGCGTCGCTTGGGTTGTTGGGTACGGCGTTCACCCTGCTCTATGCATTTGTCGGCGTTCCTCTCGGCGTTCTGGCGGACAGGATCGGGCGAAAACAGATTCTGTCGGTCGGAGTATTTGTTTGGAGCCTGCTGACAGTCGGGTCGGGTCTTGCCCAGAACTTCTGGCAGATATTCGCGTTGCGTCTCGGCGTCGGCGTCGGCGAGGCCTCGTGCGCGCCGGCGGCAACGTCTTTGATCGGCGACCTCTTTCCGCCAAATTGGCGTGCGAAAGCTCTGGCTATCTTCATGCTCGGGCTCCCGCTTGGCCTCGCGCTCAGCTTTGCCATCAGCGGAACTATTGCAAAACAATACGGATGGCGGGCCGCATTCTTCGTTGCGGGCATACCGGGAATTTTGTGTGCGGTCGCGGTTCTGTTCATACGTGAACCCAAACGCGGGGCGGCCGAAACCCACGACATCGGCGGCAAAAAACGCGACGGCTCGCCGTATCTGAACATACTAAAATCTCCGACCATGCGCTGGATCATCATCTCCGGCGCCGTGCATAACTTTAATATGTATGCAATTGCATCGTTCATTACGCCGTTTCTGATGCGGTATCACGGGCTTGATATTCAGCAGGCAAACCTTGTTTCGATGATTGTTTACGGCGTAATGGGAGCTCCCGGATTGCTGATCGGCGGCTTCATAGGCGATGCCGTAATGAAGAAACGCAAGGACGGACGGATGTTGGTCGGGACGATTGCGATACTTCTCTCAATTCCAACTATCTACTTCGCTCTCGGGGTTTCAAAAGGCTCCACGACAGCGTTTCTCATCCTGATGGGAGCTGCCTGCGCATTGATGTATTTCTATTATTCGACTGTCTATTCGACCATTCAGGACGTTACCGAACCGGCATCACGCGGAACGGCGATGGCCGTCTATTTCTTTGCGATGTACGTTCTGGGAGCCTCGTTCGGGCCTTACGGCACGGGCTTGCTTAGTGACTTTTTCACCAAACGTGCCGCAACTATAGCAGGCGTGACCGACCTTACTCAAACCGCTCTCGAACCATTCCGAGCGGACGGATTGCATTCGGCGATGTACATTATTCCGATACTCGGCGTGTTGCTAACGCTCGTATTGTTCGCCGGATCGAGAACAGTTACGAAGGAGATCGAAAGTTTACAGACGTGGATGCTTAGAACCACAACATCTAAAAAAATTTAAAAGTGGATATATTTGGGGTAGAATCAAGAACGTGGAAACTGCAATCGACAATGTAATATGCATCGATCCGGAAATAATGAGCGGCACACCAGTATTTAACGGAACCCGCGTTCCCATACAGTCTTTGTTCGACTGGCTGGAAACTGAAACACTGGACGAATTTCTTGAGAATTTCCCGTCTGTATCTCGTGATCAGGCAATAAACGTTCTTCATTTTGCCGAGTCACTTGTCACATCACACACAATCCTTCATGAAAATTCTGCTAGATGAAAATCTTCCGGCAAAACTAAAGCTCAATTTTGGCACCAACCATACAGTTTTCACAGTCAGGGATATGGAATGGCTCGGAAAACTTAATGGCTAAATTCTCGCGCTGATGAATTCAAACGACTTTGATGCATTCGTAACAATAGACAAGAATCTACAGTACCAACAAAATCTTGACAGGTTTTCAGTTCGCTTGTTTGTCTTGAACGCGCCTAACAATCGTCTGGATACTCTTCAACCATTCGTCGAAAACCTGATAAAGATCGCTGACGAAGGTACGGCCGAGAGGATTGTAATCATTGATCCAGTGCCCTAAAAGTTTAAGAATGAAGTACGTTCTTCCAATTTTGTTTTCTTTACCGACGGCTATTATTGCCTTAACCTTTCTTTTCGGGACTATTTTCGACCTTGCCCCGTCAAACGAGACACAAGAATGGCCGACTCGGCCCAGTTCGATGCAAGCCTTCCTTGCCTTCCTACCGTTCTTGGGATTTGCCGTCTGCGTTGCGATGATCTTTGTAAAACCAAACTCACGCGAATGGAGAATTGCAGCCATCTTCACTGGACTTCCGATCGTACTTCTATTTCTGATGCTAGCTTTCTTTGAAATCATCGGATACCACAGTTAGGGCACACTCCCAACCGGTCGTGTTTCTGCCTGACACCCGTTACTCATCACTCGGCACGCTCCTGTGCTAAAATCTCTTTTTATACACCTATAACTTTATGGCAACCGAGATCAAAGAAGCATTGACGGCAGCTGAGGCTGAGAAGGCACGTTGGGAAGCAGAGACCTTGCAGAAGGTTTTGGACAAGACGGCGGAGCGAAAGCAGTCTTTCGAAGGCATTTCGCTTGAGCCGGTCGAGCGGCTTTACACCGAAGCCGACAGCGACGGTGTAGATATTGGCTTCCCTGGGGAATATCCGTACAAACGCGGCATTCACCCGACCGGGTATCGCGGCAAGCTTTGGACCATGCGGCAGTTCGCTGGTTTCTCGTCGCCTGAGAACACGAACGCTCGGTTCAAGTATCTGATGGAGCACGGACAGACGGGCTTAAGCGTGGCTTACGATCTGCCTGCGTTGATGGGTCTCGATGCTGATTCGCCATTGTCTGAAGGCGAGGTCGGAAAATGCGGAGTTGCAGTATCAAGCCTTGCCGATTTTGAGGTTCTTTTCGATGGCATTCCGCTCGATCAGGTGACGGTTTCTCAGACGATCAACGCTCCGGCTCCGATATTTTTGGCAATGTATCTGGTTGTAGCCGAAAAGCAAAAGGCTGACTTCAACAAGATATCAGGAACGCTGCAGAACGACATTCTCAAAGAATACATCGCTCAAAAAGAGTGGATTTACCCTATCAAACCGGCGATGAAGCTGGTCATCGACACCTTTGAATACACGACAAAACATGTTCCGAAATACAACCCGATCTCGGTGTCCGGTTACCACATCCGCGAAGCCGGTGCGACCGCTTTGCAGGAATTAGCTTTCACGCTTCGTGACGGCGTTGAGTACGTAAAATACGGCGTCGATCGCGGAATGGACGTTGACGAATTCGTCCCGCGACTTTCTTTTTTCTTTAATGCCCACAACGATTTCTTCGAGGAGATAGCGAAATATCGTGCCGCACGCGTCGTCTGGGCGCGGACGATGAAGGAGCGGTTCGGAGCAAAGAATCCGCGGACAATGCAGATGCGTTTTCATACGCAGACGGCCGGAGTTTCGCTGACGGTTCAGCAGCCGCTAAATAATATTGCCCGCGTCGCGATACAGGCGCTTGCCGGCGTGCTTGGCGGAACGCAAAGCTTGCACACAGATTCGTACGACGAAGCCCTCGCTCTTCCGACCGACGAAGCTGCATTGATCGCCCTGCGCACACAGCAGATAATTGCCGAAGAAACGGGCGTTGTGAACACGGTCGATCCACTCGGCGGCAGCTATTATGTCGAATCGCTGACCCAAAAGTTGATAGACGGCTGCTTCGATTATTTCGAAAAGATCGACGGTTTCGGCGGAATGGTCGAAGCGGTCGAAGCAGGTTTCCCGCAGCGAGAGATTCAGGAGTCAGCCTACCAATACCAAAAAGCAGTCGAGCGGAACGAACAGACGATCGTCGGCGTAAACAAATACGCGATGGAAGAAGGCGAGTCGAAATTCGACATCCTTCAGATCGACGAAAACATCCGCACGCATCAGCTCGAACGCCTGGCCCACACAAAAACTACCCGCGATAGCGGCTCCGTATCCAATGCCCTGGAC
>JBQTJB010000034.1:0-41466 GCA_052387555.1 Blastocatellia bacterium
GACGAATCTTGGCGTAACCGGCACGGCGCTTGACGCAATAGACAAGAAACTTGCCGCAGAGACACAGAGAAGCGGAGAACTCATTGCTGTTTCTGTGAACTCCGTGGTTGGTCTTGATGGAAAACAAATATCCACGGAAAACACAGAAAACAATGAAAAGGACACTCCGTTTTCATTCGCGTTGGTTCACCCTGCGGCTGCCTTTGCGACAAAAACATGGGACACGGAGAATTTTGCCCGCACAGTCGAGTTTCTTTACGAGAAAGGCCTTGCTTCAGTAGCCATCGCAGCAAAGAACGAGCATGAAGTTTTGGAAAAGCTCGCTGCCGCTTCGAAGGTTCCGTTGATTACTCTCGACGATCTTGCGCTTCCCGAGATCACCGCACTTGCCTCGCGTGCAAAGCTCTTCGTCGGCAACGATTCCGGCATAGCCCACATTGCCGCCGCCGTCAACACGCCGAGCGTCGTCATTTTCGGTTCGTCAAACCGCGACCACTGGCGGCCGTGGACCGACGCCGCGAATGAGATCGTCTTTCAGGAATTCGCCTGCCAGCCCTGCCCCGGCTACGAATGCAAAGAATATGGCGAGCCGCGATGCATCCTTTCCGTTACCGTCGATCAGGTCGCCGCCGCGATCGAACGCGTCCGCATTGCCGCCGACGATCAGTAGTGCTGCAGGCCGGCGGGCATTCTGCCGCGGGTATCTTGAGCGGTTGCGGGCGTCTGCCGTTTGCGTCCGGCATATCGGCATAGCGCCGCCGCGATATCGGCACGCGCGCGGCACAATGTCTCCGCGATTCTCTCCGGGGGCAGGTTCGCCGGCCGAGCTTCGCAGAGAACGCCGACGGAAACCGATTGCCGACGGGGCAGCGGAGCGTCGGTGGAAATTTGACTCTTTGACACATAAACACTAGTATTTATAGTTTCGACTCTTGTAGCCCGAGTGCTCTGAGAGGGTGCTTTTATGTTCGAGTCACTATCCGACAAGCTGAAGAAAACGCTGAAAAATCTGCGAGGGCAGGGGAAATTGACCCCTGAGCATGTGGATGCGGCGCTTCGCGAGATCCGGATGGCACTGCTCGAGGCCGACGTTAACTATAAGGTAGCAAAGGATTTTGTCGAATCGGTAAGAGCAAAGGCCGAGGGCCAGGAAGTTTGGCAGGGGCTGAATCCGCACGAGCAGGTCGTCAAAATAGTCTATGACGAGCTTTCCGAATTGATGGGCGGAACGTCGTCGCGGCTCGTTTTCACCAAGCAGATACCGAATGTCGTAATGATCGTCGGGCTGCAGGGTTCGGGTAAAACGACCTCGACCGGCAAGATCTCTAAATGGCTCTCCGCAAACCAGGAACGCAAGCCGCTGCTCGTTTCCGTCGACGTCTATCGCCCGGCGGCCCGCGAACAGCTTCGAGTGGTCGGCGGCGCGGTCGGAATTCCGGTCTTTGAGAATAAGGAAACGAACGATCCGATGGCTCTCGTGCGTGGCGCGATGAAGCACGCGCAAGAGCTTGGTTACGACACTTTAATGATCGACACGGCAGGGCGTCTTCACATAGACGACGAGCTGATGGACGAGCTCGAACGGATCAAGGCCGAAACCAAGCCGATCGAGGTTCTGTTCGTCGCCGATGCGATGACCGGGCAGGACGCCGTCCGTTCGGCTGAAGTTTTTCATGAAAGAGTCGGCATCACCGGCGTTGTCCTGACCAAGATGGACGGCGACGCGCGCGGCGGCGCGGCACTTTCTATCCGACAGGTTATCGGCCAACCCGTGAAATTTGTCGGCGTCGGCGAAAAGTACGACGCGATCGAGCCTTTCTATCCCGACCGTATCGCACAGCGAATTCTGGGAATGGGCGACGTGCTCACGCTGATCGAAGAGGTCCAGGGCAAGATCAGCGAGGAAGACGCGCAGGCCCAGCTCGCGAAAATGACGCGTAACCAGTTTACGCTCGAAGATTTTCGCTCGCAGCTTGGGCAGTTCAAAAAACTCGGTTCGATGTCGAAGCTGATGAAAATGCTGCCCGAACAAATGATGGGCGGCCTGCAGCTTTCCGACGAACAATCGGCCGAGGTCGATCACCAGATGAAACGCACCGAGGCGATCATCGATTCGATGACCAGGCTCGAACGTAACAATTACAAAGTTTTGGACGCAAGCCGCAAAACGCGAATCGCCGGCGGTTCGGGAACGACGATCGGCGAGGTAAACCAACTGCTGCGACAATACGAACAGATGCGCAAGATGATGGCGCAGATGAACAAAGGCGGGCTTTTTGGCGGCCTCGGCAAAAAGATGATGGGCGGTCTTGCCGGCGGTCTGGGCGGAATGCTCGGCGGCGGAGGAATGGGCGGCGGCTTGGCCGGAATGCTTGGCAACGGCGGAGCCGATCTCGACGACGAATCCGGCGATTCAACGTCACGGAAGATAAAGAAAAAGAAGAGACACAAAAAAAGGAAATAATGGTGAAGTGTGATTGGTGAATAATGAATGAAATTCTGATACTCACCATTCGCAGTTCACCACTCACCATTAAAAATATGTTAGCAATAAGTCTGATGAGAATAGGCGCGAAAGGCAAGCCTTTTTACCGCCTCGTAGTTAAGGAAAAACGCTCTAAGCGCGACGGGAAATATCTTGAAAACGTCGGGACGTACGACCCGATGCTCGATCCGGCGGAAGTAAGCCTGAGACACGACCGCATCCAGTATTGGATCGGCGTCGGCGCACAACCCACGGAGACGGTCGCAAGTTTGATCAGGAATAATCCTGTTCAGTCCGAAGAAGAGAAAGCGGCAGCCGTCGCGGCAAAGGCGGAGCGCGCCGATGAAGACAGAAAAGCCAGGGAAGCGGCCAAAAAAGCCGAAGCAGCGAAAAAAGAAGAAGAAAGATTAGAGGCTGAAAAGGCAGCCGCAGAAGCCGCCTCAGCCGAAGAGGCTGCGCCTGCTGAAGAGGCTGCGCCTGCCGAAGAAGTTTCGGCTACCGTAGATGAAGAAGCGGAACCCGCAAAGACCGAAGAATAAAGATTCGGTCAAGCCGCTTGGTTGACGTAAGATATGAAGAACGCTGTCGAAAAGATCGTCAGAGCGCTTGTCGGGTCGCCGGACTTGGTGGAAGTGTCAGAAAACGGCGATGGAAAGAACGTTAAGTTTCTCGTCCGCGTCGCGCCTGATGATTTTGGCCGCCTTATCGGGCGCGAGGGGCGAACGATCAAGTCGATACGCAGCTTGCTCTTCTTTGCCGGCCACAAGCACGGCAAACGATATCACCTCGATCTGATCGAAGACTAGGTGTCAGAGTTCGTTGAATGGATGATCTAGTCGCTATCGCCAGGATCGTAAAAGCCCGAGGGCTAAAAGGCGAACTGGCATCGGAAATTCTGACGGATTTCCCGGATAGGTTCAAAGAATTGATAGATGTAACGGCCGTGATGCCAGACGCGAAACGGCTCGATTTGAAAATTGAAAAGTTTTGGTTTCAGAATGAACGGATCATTTTGAAATTCGCAGGCTTAGATTCGATCGAAGCGGCCGAAACATTGCGCGGCGCAGAAATATGCGTGGCCGAAACGGAAGCGGTCGAACTTGCAAAAGGCGAATACTTCGATTGGCAGCTTGAGGGCTGCGAGATTGAGACAACCAGCGGTGAAAAGATCGGGAAGGTACGCGAACTGATGCGTACCGGGGGAACAGAGATTCTGGTCGTTGCGGGAAACTTGAAGGAACATCTGATACCGTTTGCCGAGACGATCTGCATCGAAGTCGATATTGAAAACAAAATGATCGTGATCGATCCGCCGGAAGGGCTTCTCGAATTTTAGATTTTGGATTTCGGATTTTGGATTGAAGAATCGCAATTCGCAAATCGCGGATCCAAAATGAGAATAGATGTTTTAACAATTTTCCCCGAATTTTTCGGGCAGGTCTTTGATTTTGGAATAATCCGCCGGGCTAAGCTTGCCGAAATTGTCGAGATTAATGTTCACGACATTCGTGAGTACGCATTCGACAAGCACAAAATGGTGGATGACCGTCCGTTCGGCGGCGGCGACGGCATGGTTTTGAAACCGGAACCGATTTTTGCCGCGATTGAAAACTTGATCGGCACGTCAAACCGCAATGAATACCCTAAAGGGACAAAAGTTGTTCTTTTGACGCCGCAGGGAAAACCATTAAAACAAGTGGCCGCCAAGGGCATTGCGGATGAAGCAGAGCATGTCGTTATCATCTGCGGCCGGTACGAAGGAGTTGATGAACGCGTAAGCGAGACGCTGGTAACCGAGGAAATCTCCATCGGTGACTACGTTCTATCCGGCGGCGAACCGGCGGCGGTTGTTCTAGTGGATTCTATCGTGCGGCTATTGCCGGATGCATTGGGCAGCGAGACATCGGCCGAGAACGATTCGTTTTCCGACGGGTTGCTCGATTGCCCTCATTACACGCGGCCGGCTGAATTTTTGGGAATGAAAGTTCCAGAAATACTTTTGAACGGCAATCATGCCGAAATCGTTAAATGGCGCCGGGATAAGGCGCTGGAAAAAACAAAAAAGAACAGACCAGATCTTTTAGAAGGAGCAAGTGAAAAGTGAAAAGTGAGAAGTGAAAAGTGAAGGGTAATAAGTGACAAGTGACAAGTGACAAGTGATAAGTAAAAAATACTGACCACCGATCATTGACCACCGGCCACTGACCATCGACCACAAAACACCGACCACTGACAACCGGCCACTGACAACTAAGTAATGAATCGTTTAGATATAGTTGAAAAAACACAGATAAGGGAAAACATACCGGCGTTCCAATCGGGCGATACGGTGAAGGTCCACGTCCGAATCCAGGAAGGGAACAAAGAGCGTCTTCAGGTTTTCGAAGGCATTGTCATTGCACGCAAACACGGCGGCGCCAGAGAATCGATCACGGTTCGCAAGGTGAGTTTCGGCGTCGGCGTCGAACGAATTTTCCCGCTTCATGCGACGGTCGTCGATCATATCGACGTTGTCCGCCGCGGTAAAGTTCGCCGTGCAAAGCTTTATTACCTGCGTAATCTTCGCGGTAAAGCGGCCCGCATCAAGGAACTCGATACCCGTAACAAGACGGCTCACGCTGGCAAGTAAACAGCGACTCGTATAATGAGGGACGCGGAATTCAATGATTCGACAGCTAACGATGAATCATTGAACCGCGTCTCGTTGTTTGCGGACCTCAAAATTGTCTCGTGCGGTCTCGTTTTCGAGGAACAGGCTCGCTCTGAAGGTTACCGGTCCATCGCCGGTGTCGATGAGGTCGGCCGCGGCTGTCTTGCCGGGCCGGTGGTCGCAGCGGCATGTATCCTCGACCCTGAAAAACCCTTGCCGAAAGACATCGACGACTCAAAAAAGCTCAAGGCAAATCAACGCGAAGAGATCGCCGCCGAACTCAGGCTCGAATGCACCGCATACGCTATCGGTCAGGTCGAAGCTGACGAGATAGACCGCATCAATATTCTCGAATCGACCAGGAAAGCGATGCTTCTTGCGGTTGCAAACCTGAAACATTCGGCCGATTTTCTTCTTATCGACGCTCTGAATCTCAAGCAAAGCCCATTGCCACAGAAAGCGATCATCAAAGGCGACTCTATCTCGGCATCTATAGCCGCCGCCTCAATTCTTGCAAAAACCTACCGCGACGCCCTGATGAAAGCTTACGATCTCGAGTTTCCGCAATACGGCTTTGCCGTCCACAAGGGATACGGAGCCGCTGCCCACCTCGCCGCGCTAAAAGAACACGGCCCATGCCGTCTCCATCGCAAAACCTTTCGCGGAGTGCTGTAAATTACGGCAGTAAACCAACAAATCACGAAAATTAAATTAATTGAACAATTTACGCAAATTTGCTACTTTTGACCGTCTAACCTTCTGAGTTGAGCCAACATTGCAGAATCTCCGGAAATCAGATTACGAGTAACGGCACGGGTCTATCCGTAAGCGGAGGATCGCTCATTTCTGTTGGAAATAACGTTATTAACGGGAATACGACCGACGGGTCTCCGACAACGACCTTAACATTGCAATAAACCCCCCAAGCGAAAATCGGTTCCTGTTTCCGGTTTCGTTTGCCGCGGATGCCTCGGGAATATTCGTATTTCCGGGGCATTTGTGGTTTCTTCGCTCCCGGATAAACTATTTCCCGAGTACTTGCATCACAACCACAGTCCTAAGTCTTCAAATAAAACTCAAATTGGATAATTAAGATGGCAGACGATGAAACTTTGCCTAATAGTGGTACTCATATTTTGAAACCGCGTGCATTCGACACGATAGTTTTTGGCGGGCTTGCCATCGGCGTTTTGGATTTTCTAGACGCAACCATTTTCTTTACTCAATATTTCAACATTTCCGTCGCAAGAGTTTGGCAGGGCGTGGCCGCCGGACTGATCGGACGCGATGCGGCCGTGGCGGGCGGATGGAACACTGCATCGCTAGGCATATTACTGCATTTTGTAATTGCATTTCTGGTTGCAGCCACCTATTACCTGGGAACCCGCTTTACCGGTTTTCTTGTCCGCCGTCCTGTGGTTTCCGGTCTTGCGTTCGGCGTCATTGCCAATTTTGTGATGCAATACGTCGTTATCCCGCTATCGGCCACGCCCGGAACCGCTGCTTTCCGCTTGGTGCCGTTTCTGAACGGAGTGATCGGCCATGCATTTCTTGTCGGACTGCCGGTTGCGTTGATCGCGGCGTGGTCGGCAAAACGCAATAAGTCGAAGTAAAATGCAGTCAAATAGGGACCTGAAGCATCAGAGAACGGAGGTTTGACTAGTAGTTGGCTTTATCTTTCGCAACATACCCTCTTCCTTTTGCTCAGCAAAATACAAGTCTCGTTTCATCTGGAGATTTAGCCAGAATCCAGGAGACATGTTAAAAAACTTTGCAAGCCGCAATGCCGTGCTGGGCGTCATTCCGCGCTTGCCGGAGACGATTTCATTGATCCGTTGAAACGGCACGTGAATGGCGTCTGCAAGTTCTTTTTGGGTCAGTCCCATCGGCACAAGAAACTCCTCAAGCAACATCTCGCCGGGATGTGTGGAAGGCCGGTTTTTTGGAATACGCACCACAAGTTTTCTCCTAATCATCAATGATAATCAACGATCTCTACATCTTCGACGCCAGCGTTCGTCCAAACAAAGCAAACACGATATTGGTCATTAATCCGAATACTATGCTGACCTTTTCGTTCGGCTTTTAAGGCTTCAAGCCTGTTGCCGGGTGGAGCCTTGAGGTCATGCAAGGTTTCAGCAGAATCTAATTGGTCGAGCTTGCGAAACGCGATTTTCAATACATCACGCGGCAATAGTCTTCGCGCATCAGCCGAATTTCGTCCGTCAAATATGTCTTCCGTGCCGGGGTTCGCAAACGAAAGGATCATCGATTAGCATAATAACACGGATGACATGCTATTGCAAGCAATTTAGAATTCCAGCCAATCGTCCGGCCAGGCGTGATATATTGGCCTTTGAATAACCTGATACCAGCCCGGAAAACAAACTATTACTATTAACGGACAGAGGTGGGTATATCAGGCAAGCGGTTTGTGATGTTGACGTTCGTTCGAGATGCTGTTCAAAGCTCTTTTTCGTTTTTGTCATTGTGATATAATCTTGGCGCGAAACGTCTTTATTTCGAGGAGAATTTAATGCAATTTCTGAAGCTCGTTTCTTTGGGATCAATGATTCTGCTTATCTCTTCAATAGCCTTTGCACAGACGCAGCCGAGCGAGGCGGACGCCAAAAAGGAAAAAAGAAAAAAAGAACTTGAAGAGCGGGTCGTGCAGATGCTTAATCAGGCAGTTGGCGACGCGCCGACGCTTCGTCTTCCGCAAAACAGGGCAGTCGTTTATGCGTTGGCCGGCGACTTGCTCTGGAAGTTTGATGAAAAGCGCGCGCGCGATCTGTTTCGAAGTTCAGCAGCTGAAATTCTCACTTATAACATCGAGGCTGAAAAAGAAAGACGGGAAAGCACGGAAACCTACTTAGAGTTCTTTGACTTTTTTAATGACGCGCGCGGCGAGATATTGCCGCTGATCGCAAAAAACGATGCCGACCTGGCTCTCGAACTCCTTATTCAGACGCGTTCCGCAAAACTTTCGGAGGCCATGGCAAAGGCCTCTTTGCCGAATGCCAAATCCGAGAGTGATTTCATGAGTTACAGCCCTGAAAAACAACGGGTTCGGCAGGAGATTGCTCTGGAACAGCGATTCGCTCTTTTGGCAGCAGATGAAAATCCCGATAAGGCGGTCAAATTGATAAAATAGAGCCTTGCAAGAGCCCTATCTTGGACTGTAATGCCGCTGCTACAGAAACTCAATAAAAAGGACGAGAAAAAAGCCGGTGAACTCGCTGGTGATGTGATCAAGAAACTTGTGGATTCCGATCTTGGAAAGAAGGAAGAAGATTTACAGGCCGCTCTTAATTTTCTACAGTTTGCGACCAATCAAAATCCGCAGCCTAACTCTAAAGACAAACCCTTCAAATTTTCCGATACCCAGGTAAAGGATCTGGCGAACAAAATAGCGGACACAATGCTTCTGCCGTCAAATTCCGTAACGCTTGCCATGGCTCTTTCGCGATCAATGTCGAGCCTGGAGAAGCTGCTCCCGGAAAGGATCGCACTTTTAAAGCAGCGGCAAGCTGACAATCAAAAAAAGCTTCCGCCAGAATTCAGGAATATGCAGCGTCAGCAGAAACTTTGGGACGCAAGCTCGACCCCCGAAGAAATCCTCGCCGAGCTTCCGAAACTGCAAAACGAAATGGAGAAGTCAACGGCCTATCAATCTCTTGCCGGCAAGATAGCCCAGATAGACGACGAGGCACGGGCAAAAAAGCTAATTGAGCAAATTCCCGACGATAAAGCACGGGAGCGGGCAGCAGAACAGTTCGAATCGGCTAGAATCAACCGCCTGGCAGGGGCCGGGAAGTTGGATGAAGCGAGGAAAATGATCGGAAATCTCACAAGCAAGAAAACACAGATTCAAAAACTTGTTGCTTTGGCGACTGAATTCTATAAAAAGGGGACTGAAAAGGACATCGATACCTCGCACGGTCTGATGAAGAGCGCCAAAGCCCTTGCAAATGAGTTTCCGGAAGATGAAGACGAATTGAACGATCTGATGGAAGTAGTAAAAGGTTACGCAGTGGTTGAGCCGGACACCGCATTTCGAATGTTTGAACCCATCGTCGATCAGATCAACGATTTTGTCCACGCAACGGCAATCCTCAGCAAATATAATAAGCGGAACCGCTCTTTCAAAAAGGGTGAGCTTGTAATGAAGATCAACGGCAATTCATGGGACGGTCTTCTTTTATTTAGATACCTCGCGCAGATGCAGTTACTCGGGAAAGCCGATCTCGACCGAATGAGCCTATTGTCCGACCGCTTTCAACGGAGCGATTCGAGAACACTCGTTAAACTACTAGTAGTACAAGGGTTTATGAAGGACGACAAAAAACCTGACAATACAGGTGTCACAGGCGGCATGATTATGATCGATTATTAATCGAGACACATAACATGTACCGCAATGCAGCGGCAAAGTTAGAATTCTATCCACTCGGTCGGTTGTTTAGAATTTGAGATCGATATTTTTGTTTCAACTTTGAAAAGAGGGGCGCGCATTTTCAGCGCGGATTCGGCGGTGATGCGGGCTAGGGCAGGATCGTTTGCACGTTGCGACAAATGGGCCAGGACTATGTGTCTTGCCGAGCCGTCGAAATCGCTGGTAAGCCAGTCGGCGAGGTCGTCGTTAGATAAATGGCCGGTTTTTGATGCGATTCGCTGCTTGAGTTCCCACGTGTAGACAGAACAGGCACGAAGCATGTCGCGGCTGTGGTTCGATTCGATAACGATCGCATCACAGCCGTTGAGTTTTTCTTTAATAAGCGGGGTAATATGGCCGAAGTCCATCAGTGTTGCCACCTTTACGCCGTTTCGCCGGGCAACAAATCCGAAATTATCGACTGCGTCGTGAGGCACGGAAAACGGCTCGAAATCGATATCGCCGATTCGAAAATCATGGCTCGATTCGATTTCGACTGTTCGATACTTCAAAGCTTCCACGCGTTTTGACGATTCGCTGTCGCCGTTCTGAACGCCTTTCCGAGTGCTGTAGTAAGCGTCTTTGGTTCCCGGCGAAACATAGACAGGGCATTTCACCGATCTCAGCAAAACACGCAGCCCGCCCGCGTGATCCGTATGCTCGTGCGTGATAAGAATGGCATCGAGATCGGCCGGATCGACGCCGACGACGAACAGACGGCGTAGTATCTCCTTAGCGCTCAAACCCGCGTCGACGAGGACGTTGGTTTTTTCGCTTGAGATAAGGACGGCGTTTCCGGTGGAGCCGCTGCCGAGTACGGTAAATTTCATATTGGAACGCGGACTTCAGTCAGCCTCTGCTTGCTGCTTCTTTTGAAACCTGTCTCGCAGACCTTTCCCGACAGCCTTTGTTATGAGTGAATTGGGGACAAAATTAGTCGCCGATGCAACCAGCCAATTCGTCCAACCCGATACAACCTTCGATCTTCCGGAACGCACGGCCCGCATTGCGGTTTCGACAACCTCTTCAGCGGTTTGCTGTCCTTTTACCGACAAGGCACGGTCCATTTTTGCCGCTTCGAAAAAATTAGTCTTTGTCGAACCGGGACAGAGAGCCAAAACCTGTATTCCGTATGCCCGGTTTTCTTCAGCTAAGGCCTCCGAAAATGATGTGACGAACGCTTTCGTCGCGGCATATGTCGCCATAAAAGGGACGGGCTGGAATCCGGCTGCGGACGACACATTAATGATCGTGCCGGTTTTTCTTTGCCGCATTCCGTTCAGATACCGATGCGTTAGAGCTACGAGTGCGGAGATGTTCAGATCTATCATTTCCAGTTCTCGTTCGAGGTCGAGTTTCGCAAAATCACCCATCGAACCAAATCCCGCATTGTTTATCAGCCAATCTACCTCGAGCCCGAGCCTTTCTGTTTCGCCGAAAAGCCGTGCGTCGGCGTCAGTGCCGACGAGGTCGAGAGCGACGAAATGTGCCTTGATTCCGAATTCGGTTATTAGCTCGTCACACAGCGTCTTTAGCTTTTCTTCCGAGCGAGCGACCAATACAAGATCGTGCCCTTCACCGGCTAAGCGGCGGGCAAATGCTTCTCCAATTCCGCTCGACGCGCCGGTGATTAAAGATACTTTCATAGATCGGGATCGTCGGGTACGGGCACAAAGGAATAGTATATCGATAAAGCACCGGCAGCGATAATCGTAAGTGTCCCGACGGCACGAATAATACCCGCAACGGTCTTTGTCGAACCAATCAAACCCGTTTGTGTAAGCAGATAATTCCAATCATGAAAGCTGCCTTCGCTTCCGGTAAAGCCGCTGGTCAGAACAAGCCGCATCACAACCGCATCGGCCGCGTAAACATAAACGTTCAGGATGCTTTGCCCTACCCAAAGCAGAACGATCGTCGCCGAATAGTACTTCTCGCTCCAAATAAAATAGCCGACGAATACCGCAGGAAAAATAACCTGGAAAAGCGATCCGCCGGCAATCATCATAAACTCGCCGAACAGACGAAAGATAAGATGGCCGGTTTCGTGTATCGGCAGATCGACGTTATCCAGAAAACTGCCCTGCGTCGGGTCGTATGCGATCCACAAAAAGTAGATGGTCAGGACGACAGCAAAAATAAGCTTTGGGAAGTTTGTCTGCATTCGAATCGTGGAACAGTTTTTCCCGCTGTTCTTATCGAAAGGCTAAAAAGCTTGCCTTACACAACAAACCTATAGCAGCTTGTTCTTTAGGAGAAATGTGGCGACCTGTTCGTTAAACTCTTTCGGTTTTTCCATCATCAGAAAATGGCTGACGCCGGTCCACATATGATATTCGAGATTAGGCGCGATCGTTTGGTAAAAGTCTTTCGTATCTGGTTTCCACCACGGCGCCTCGGCCATAATTGCCAAAACGGGGACCATTATTTGGTCGTTCGTCCAGATCCGCTCGTCCGCCATTCCGCTCATGGCGCTCACCGCTACATATTCAGGGGCTGCCGACATCGTTTCGCGAATCAGTGTTTTCAGGTTTGCATCCTTGATCGGTTGAAGCATTCCTTCCAAAAAATTCGGCGCGTTTTCCTTATAATTTGAAATCAGAGGGGCAATAAATGCCTCCGTTTCCGCTTTCGTGCCCGAGCGGAGCGAGCCGTCAACAACGACAATTCCAAGCGTCTTGTCCGGATAAAGCCGGTAGAATTGTCGAGCGACGGGCGTGCCCATGCTGTGCCCGACAAGTACCGCCTTTTGTACCTTTGCTTTTTTCAACACAGCCTCGACCGATCTTGCAAAATACTCCATCGAATAATTCGCTTTCGGTTTATCGCTCTTGCCGTGTCCGATCAGATCAAGGGCTATCACTCGATAGCCGGAAAATGCCGAATACGAGTCTTTCCAAAAATCGGCATTGCAGGTCCAGCCGTGAATAAAAATGAGCACGTTTTTCGACTTTGCATTGCCGATATCGTAGTAATGAATCCTGCTTTCGTTCAGCTTTGCCCAACGGCTTTCGGGCGTAAGTGCGGAAGTCGAAAGGGCCAGAAATAAGGTGAATAATAAAGTGCTGATAATTTTCATATCCTACGATTCTCCCATAAATTCTTTTTTGTAGATGGAGTAAAAGGCACAGTCGGCGCCGTAATGATACTCGGTTTTTTCATATTTCATCCCGAGTTTTTCCATAATGCGCCGGGAGGCCGCGTTGTCTATGTCGGCGACGGCGACTATTCTTTCCAGACCAGCATTACGGAAACCGAAGTCCAGCCAGCCACGTGCCGCCTCGGTCCCGATTCCTAATCCCCAAAATTCTTTAATCATGCTGTAACCGACTTCGATCTCGTCTGTGCCGTCAAGCGGCTGAATGCCGGCAGAGCCGATCATCTTCCCGTTCTCTTTCCAAAGCATTGCGCACATGCCGAATCCGTGCGTTTCGTAGCAGGACATATAAAACTTTATACGCTTCCCAAGAGCTTCAGGGTTCTGGAGCGCCGTTCCGCCCAGATACCTGTTCACCTCCGGGTCGGACCGCTGTTCGATCAGAAGATCAAGATCTTCATCGACAAATTTTCTGAAGATAAGTCTTTCGGTTTTGATCATATTTTGGAAGAAACCCTAAAAAAGGTTCGTCTAATTATCGACAAATCTTAAAAAAGGGACAAATCAATGGACATCATACTCGAAAATAGACGGGATTTCTTAAAGAAAGCAGTTATCGCAGCATCGGTCTTGCCGCTGCTAGCAAGCTGCCGTAGTGATGCGGCAGCCCAAAAGACAGGTGACAACATTCTGGACATCGTTAAACGCAACGCGCTTCGCAATGCCGAAGGCACCGGAGCAATTGACGCTCCCGCAGATGTTTCGTGGCGTACCGTGCTGTCGAACGAAACCGATAAAGGCGAGCCGATCGAAATTTCAGGAACGGTTTTTCAATCGGACGGTAAAACACCTGCCGCGTACACGCTCATTTACCTTTACCACACGGACTTCGAAGGCTACTACGGAAGAAGCGATAAAGAGCACCGCCACGGGCGCTACCGCGGCTGGATGCTTACAGATAAAGAGGGTAAATATATATTCCGGACGATAAAGCCTGCTCCGTATCCGGAAAACCGCTTCGCAGCGCACATTCACATGACCGTGACTACCGTAAAGGTGAAGGAAGACTGGATAGACCCGATCCTCTTCGAAGGCGACCGGCTCATTTCCCGGCAGGAACGCAGCCGGGCCGGACAACGAGGCGGATTTAATCCGATATTGTCGTTTGAAAAAGGCAAAGACGGATTGCTTAGAGCGACCAGAAACATTCAACTGATAAATTCTTAACTATGAGGACAAAGACATGAAATACATACTAACTATGATCGCATTTCTTTTCGTTTCAACGGCTCCATTAACTGATTCCGCTGAGGCCTCGAATAAATTGCGAAAACCTGTTGCCTGCCGGTTCTTCACAAACGACAACGCGATGAAAATTCTCGGCAGAGAGGTTCGCGGCACCGATGGGGAAATGACGGAGGACGGCAATGGCCGAACGTGGAGCTGCACATTTTCCCCGGCTTCGGGGGAAAAAGGGCCAAAGATTTATTTCATTATATTACGCGGCACATCCGAAGAGGCTGCGAGGAAGGTCTTTCAGGATATTCGACAATCGAACAAAGATCACGCCGGTTTCGAAGAATGGCCGGGAGTGGCGGACGAAGCCATTGTTCATAGCGACGATCCGAATTTCCACTTAGTTATGGCGCGCAAAGGAGCAAAGACCATTCGCGTCAAGGTGAATCCGGCAACCGGCATTTCGCTCAATGACGTAAAAAGCGTTGCGGAAGAGATGGCCCGGAAATTATAAGAACAATGTCAGGTCGGGAGGAAAGGAAATGATTCACAGCTTCGGAAGCATAATTCTGTTTGCGGTATTTTGTTTCGGCATTTTCGATGCCGGTTTCAGTAAAACGGCCTACCGGTGGTCGAACGTTACGCCGTCCGCAAGCTATCCTCAGGGCTACAATTATCCTGTCTTTGTTTTTGGCGATTGGATGGTCGCATTGAACAATGGGGCGTGGCTCTCAAATAATGGAAAGAAATGGGTTAGGACGGGCTTGCCGGAAAGCGGATCGAACTCTGCCTATCAAAAATACGTGCAGTTCAATGGAGCGATCTACGTCCTCGGGTCGTTTCGGGGAAACTATGAAGAATTCACGATCACTTCTAAAATTCTGCGCACGACCGACTTCGAGAAATGGGAAACGCTTTCAGAATCATCAAATCTTCCGCACCGGATTTTTTACGGCGCTGCGGTATTTAAGAACAAAATGTGGCTGCTGGGCGGCTACGACGGCGAGAAGTATTACAGTGATGTTTGGAATTCCCCGGACGGCATTAACTGGACACGCGTGGCCGAGAAATCCGGTTGGTCGCCTCGCAATGCAGGTGCGGTCGCGGTGTTTAAGGACAGACTAGGGCTTATCGGCGGCGGCGAGATAGATGGACAAAAAGTAACTAATCCTAATTCACGCAACGAAATATGGTCGTCGGCCGACGGGAGGGAATGGAAACTTGAAACTTCGCAAATCGCCGGTGACTCAAGATTCGTCGGCGGGTCTGTCGGCGTATATGACGGCAAGTTGTGGCTGGTCGGTACAAATCGCGCAAACGAATTTCAGAGCGGCGTTCTGTACTCGGAAGACGGCAGGAAGTGGCACGAGATGAAAGCTCCGTGGTCGCCGCGCGGCGCGGTTGCGGTCTGGATCTTTAACGATAAGCTTTTTATGACAGGAGGCAAATCTTCCCACACGGAAAACGGCGAGATCAAATTCGTTTATAGCAACGATGTGTGGGCAATGGAGAGAAAAGCGGAGTAGAATCACTAAAAACTGCAATGGAGCGGCTCGCATTGGTCATAGAAAACCCGACGAAGACAGATCTGCTTGCGGAGTGCCGAAAGGGAAACCGCGATGCAATGCACACGCTCTACGTCGAGTATCAGCGGCGCGTATTTTCAATTGCACTCAATTTTTTTAGCGGGAACGCCGAGCAGGCTGAAGATGTAACCCAGCAGGTTTTTCTCAAGCTTTTTAAGAATTCGGATTTCCGGGGCGACTCGGCGCTCACAACCTGGATATATCGCATGACGGTAAATGCGTGCATCGACGAAATAAGAAAGACACGAAGATTTTTGAATTTCGGCGATTGGTTTAAGTTTGCGGAACCCGAAGCAAAGTTCTCGCTGAACGACCAATTGCATTCGCGGCAGATCTCGGCCGAGGTGCAGGCGGTCGTGGCAAGCCTGAAGCCGAAATATCGCTTGCCGATCCTTTTGAAATACGTCGAAGGACTTTCGTATCAGGAGATCGCGGACGTTCTGGAATGCTCTATCGGCACGGTTTCTTCGCGGTTGAATCGCGGACACAAAATGCTTGCCGTCAAACTCGGGCATTTGCGGAATGAGATTTGATTTGAAATGAGCATAAAGCACTACAAAAAACAACTCTCGGCATTTGTAAATCAGGAGCTGAGCAAGGAAGAAAGGCACATCATTGCCGAGCATTTGATGCTCTGCGACGCGTGCCGTCGTGAACACGATTCAATAAAGCTCGGGGCAGATTTAAGTGCAACCTTAATGCAGACGGATGCTCCGAACAACGTTTGGCGCTCGATCGAGAACGAACTTGAGGACAGAGGAGCACCGCATATTTCAATGATTCCCGACCGGCGGTTGTTCAGCATTCGCAGCCTCGGCGCATTTGCTACGGCAATTTTGGCTGTCGGCATCTTGTCTGTTGTTGTTTATCGCGGCTTGTTTATGGGTGACGAGCCGCAGATAGTTCAGAACCAAACACAACCGGGAGCAACTGTCTCACCGGCAGCGAACATTGACTCGGTTCAGCCAACGAATGTAAATGCTCAAAACTCGAATGGGCAAACCGAAACAACGAATTCGAATGCAAACACAAAAACGCCCGGGACAGTTGCCGGCGCTTACTGGCAGTACGAGTCGATCGCCGGAACAGCAAAGGTCGGCACGGGGTCGGAGCTAGGCAAATTAGCGGTCGGAGATTTCCTGGAAACCGATGCCCGGTCGCGCGCCCGGATAGAGGTCGCGAATATAGGCAGTGTCGAGATCGCGCCGAACTCACGCATAAAGCTTGTCGGAACGACCGCCGAGCAACATCGTCTCTCGCTCGAACGCGGGCAGCTTCACGCAAAGATAGCGGCTCCGCCGAGACTGTTTATCGTGGATACGCCGTCAGCAGTAGCGGTCGATCTCGGCTGTGAATACACGCTTGAAGTTGATAAGGAAGGCAACAGCAAACTGCACGTCACTGGCGGATATGTAGCCCTTGAACGTGAAGGCCGTGAGTCGATAGTTCCGGCCGGAGCGATGTGCCTGACGAAAAAAGGCAAGGGACTTGGAACGCCATTTTCCGCTGAGTCGACTCCCGAATTTCAGAAAGCCCTGACAAGTTTCGATTTTTCGAACGGAGGAAGCCGTGCCGTTCAGCAAATAATCGCCGAAGCAGATTTTTACGACATCATTTCGCTTTGGCATTTGCTGTCGCGCGTTTCAAAAAACGACCGCAGCACTGTTTACGAGGCTCTTGCAAAATACGTCGCTCCACCCGCCGGCGTAACGCGCGAAGGCATTCTGAATTTGGACAAAAAGATGCTTGCGAATTGGCGGTCAGAGGTCGAGACCGCCTGGTTCGAATAGTTTTCTGTCAGATCAGATGAACAAAATGGCCGTCTTTTAATTTCGGCTCGAACCATGTCGATTTCGGCGGCATTATCTCGCCCATGTCCGAGACGGCAAAAAGGTCGTCCATAGCTGTCGGGTAAAGCGAGAAGGCAACTGCGGCCTCGCCTCCATCGACCAGCCTCTCAAGCTCATTCGTCCCGCGGCCGCCGCCGACAAATACAACGCGGTCATTGGTGCGCGGATCGTCGATCCCCAGGATCGGCCCCAGAATGTTCTGCTGCAAGATGCTGACATCGAGCCGCTCTATCGGGTTGGGTTCGCGGATATAATTAACGTTGTATCGAAGCAAATACCACTTTCCGCCGCGGTACATGCAGATGTCGCCACGCTGCAACGGCGACTTCCCGTCCGCTTCGCTAATGATAAACGTCTCGCTAAGCCGCGAGGTAAATTCATCTTCACTCAACCCGTTCAGGTCTTTTACGATGCGGTTGTAGGGAAGGATCTTTAAATCTTCAGCCGGGAAAATACCGGCCATCAGGAAGTTGTAGTCTTCGCCGACGTCATGATTCGGATTTTGATCGCGAAGCGTTTTTCGCGCCAGCGAGGCGCTCTCTGCACGGTGGTGGCCGTCGGCGACGTATAATGCCGGCACGTCGGCAAACGCCTCGACCACAGCTTGCGGATCACTGACACGCCACACGGTTTGGCTGATGCCGCCCTCGCAAGGGCAATCGTAGATCGGCTCCCGGCCGGTTTCCGCCGCGATCAGATCACGAATCGCATCCGTATTGCGAAAAGCTAAAAAAATAAGCCCGGTCTGAGCGCGAAGAGCGATCATGTGATCGGTACGGTCTTTAACTTTATCCGGACGCGTTCTCTCGTGTTTTTTTATCAAACCGCTGTCGTATTCATCGATCGAGCAGCATGCGACGATGCCGGTCTGCGTATGCGCACCCTCCGAAAGGCGGTAAATATAAACAGACGGCTCGGTGTCATTCACAAGAATGCCGTTGCAAATAAACGCTTCGAGATTCTCTTCCGATTTTGCGAGAATCGATTCACTGCCCGGTTTCTCGCCTAATGGAAACTCGGCCTCGGGCCGCGTGACGCGAAGAAAGCTCAGCGGATTTTCGGCAATGGTTTCGCGAACTTCCGAATCGTAAGGCACATCGTATGGAACGCACGAAACTTTGTCGGCGATGTCGTGACGAGGGCGCAGAGCCCGAAAGGGTTTAACAATTGACACGGAAACTCCTGGATTTGCTAATTACGGCGTCACCGAATCGGAAGAATTCGATGAATCAGAGGGAAGATCCAAAGGCTGCCGCCCCTGATTTATCACATTGTCGATCTGCTGATTATTCAACTCGATGTCCTTCATCAACTGGTCGGCATAGCCTTTTTTATCTATTTTCCATTCACCGCCTTCCAAAACAAAAGGGACGGTTTCCCAACTGCCGCCGGGTCCTCTTACCTCGAGGGTGGCCTTTTCGCCTTCGATCTTCTCGTTTCTAAACTCAACGGTTTTCTGGCTTTCGCTGAAGAGCGTTTCGCGTTTTACTATTTCGTCAACGGTTACGCCCTGGGACTTGGCTTCCTGTTCGTGCATTTTGATAGTTTCGGAGGATAGAAGAAGCTTCATCGTCGTCGAGTCTTTTTGCTTCAGGGCTTTTTGATACGTCTGAAGCGTCTGGAGCGGCGAAGACGGTTGTTTCCCGGCGGCGCACGAAATAATCGCAAGAGAAAAAGCGGTAATAACCGCTGTTTGTAATATTCTTGTCTTCATCGGAACTAATAAAAAAAGTATATTATGGAATTCAAAACCGTAATTATAGCTTAAATCAGAGGAGCAAAAAAGATGGAGCGCAAGAAACTCTCGCCGACGGAAATCGAAGAACTTCTGGCCGCTGTCGAAGGCTGGGCGGCGGACGGCAACAGCCTGAAAAAGCGATACTCATTCGTCAATTTTGCCGAAAGCCTTGCGTTTGTGAACAAGGTCGGAGCAATTGCCGAAGATTCCGACCATCACCCGGACATAACCTTCGGCTGGGGCTACGCCGAGATCGCCACGACAACACACGACCGCGGCGGAATAACGGACGTGGATTTCGCGTTGGTGCGGAAAATAGACGCCATTTGAGGCATCTTTTGCGCGCACCTGCCAATTCGGATAAAATCAATAATTTGTTTATTTCAGAGCATTTTTCACTGAGAATATTAAGAAAAGAATATGTCTAATGTACCTATTACGGTTGCGCATGGCGACGGCATCGGACCGGAGATCATGGAAGCGACGCTGCATATTTTGAAGGAAGCCGGTGCGCGGATCGACATCGAAACGATCGAGATCGGCGAAAAGGTTTATTTGTCCGGCAACTCGGCCGGGATTGCGCCGGAATCGTGGGAAAGCCTGAGACGCACAAAAGTTTTTCTGAAGGCGCCGATCACGACGCCGCAGGGCGGCGGGTTTTCGTCGCTCAATGTTGCGGTGCGAAAGACGCTTGGGCTTTACGCAAATGTCCGCCCTTGCGTTTCGTACCACCCGTTCGTTTCGACGAAACATCCGGTGATGGATGTCGTTATTGTCCGCGAAAACGAGGAGGACACGTATGCGGGCATCGAGTACCGCCAGACCGATCAGGTCGAGGAATGTCTGAAACTGATCTCGCGTCCGGGCAGCGAAAAAATCGTCCGGTATGCATTTGAATATGCGAAAAAATTCAATCGCAAAAAGGTGACGTGCTTCATAAAAGACAACATCATGAAGCGGACGGACGGACTGTTTCACCGTGTTTTTGATGAGATCGCGCCGGAATATCCGGGCATCGAGGCCGATCACTGGATCGTCGATATCGGCTCGGCAAAACTTGCCGACACGCCCGAAAATTTTGACGTGATCGTGATGCCGAATCTTTACGGCGATGTGCTGTCGGATGTAGCGGCCCAGATCGCGGGTTCGGTAGGTTTGGCCGGTTCGTCGAACATCGGCGAGCGGGTCGCTATGTTTGAGGCGATACAAGGCTCCGCCCCCCCGCGTGCCGGACAGAACCTTGCAAACCCGTCGGGACTTTTCTTAGGCTCGATACTGATGCTTGTTCATATCAACCAACCCGACGTTGCCGAACTCGCACACAACGCGTGGCTGCGGACGATCGAAGACGGCGTTCACACCTACGATATGTACAAAGAAGGCGTTTCAAGCGAGAAGGTTGGAACGAAGGAATTTGCCGGGGCCGTCGTTGCAAGGCTCGGGCAAAAACCGGAGACGCTGAAGCCGGTAAAATATGTCGCAAATGTCGTCGATGCCGACCCGAAACCGATCTATTCAATGCCGACGCCGCAAAAGAAAGAACTGGTCGGCGTGGATGTATTTCTCGATTGGTGGAAAGGAGCGTTCTATGGCGTGGCAAACGAATTGGGCTCGCTGGTTGAGGCTCTTAATGGCGACGGCCTGCAACTGCAAACCATCGCCAACCGCGGCGTCAAAGTTTATCCCGGCGGCCAGCCTGACACCTTCACCGTCGATCATTGGCGCTGCCGCTTCGTCGCCGAAGCCAGCGAAGGCAACGCCGTATCGCAAGCACAGATAATCTCGCTGCTCCAGCGTTTCGACGACGCCGGGCTTGATGTGATCAAAACTGAAAATCTCTACAATTTTGATGGAGCAAAAGGCTACTCAGCGTAGTATTCAACAAACTCTAGTTTGTTGAATTCGCCGCAAACTAAAATTTGCCTAACATATCTAAAAGGGCGAAGTTTCGACTTCGTCCTTTTTTTTTCGCATTTGATGGAAATCCTTGGTGTCAGGCACTCGGCGGATAAAGCCGCTCAAATTCCGGATCTCCGTGAAGTATTGACAGGTCGGGATCCTGGCGTGTCCACGCTGCGTTCCGATTTCCGCCTTCCCACGACTTTTTGAGGGCGATCATTGCGTCCTTTGCGTTGTTCATCAGGCAGAAGGCGCATGCGATGTTGTACAAGATCATGGTATCGTCGGGCCGCAAGGCCATCGCCATATCCGCCTCCCGCTTGGCATCTTCCAAACGGCCCTGCATTGCATAGTCGCCCGCAAGCAAGACACGGACGCGGGCATCCTCGGGCACCTTTTTCAAGTGACCTTCGTACACTGCGATTTCGCGGTGTAGGTAATTGTTCAAAGCATCCTTCTTTCCAAGGGCGCCGAGAGCGTTATGGATCGGAATAGTGGTGTTATAGTTCTCGCCGGCATGCGTCAACGCCGTCTCCATAATGTCGACAATGTCCTGGTATCGTCCAGCCTCGAAAAGCGCTCGGCCTAACAAATAGTAACCGCCGTCTAAGTCGGGGTCACGTTCAAGAGCCGGCCGCATCTTGTTGACGGCCGCGTCGTAGCGTCCTTCCGCAAACTCCACCCACGCTTCGGCGAGGCGTATCTCAGGAGCGTCGTTGCCATTCGCACTCGCTTTTTGAGTCGCGGCAACTGCCCGGTCGATCCACTGCTGCTGACGCTCGTAGAGGTAATAGTATTGGGCGCAGACATTTGCCAGCCCGGCGTGAGCGAGAGCAAATTCTGCATCGAGAGCGACCGCATTTTCAAACATTTGCAAGGCAACCTGAAGGTCTTGCCGTGATACCCGACGAGCATAATTTCTCCCCCGTAGATAGAGGTCGTACGCCTGGAGGTTTTCGGTCGGTTTCGCGGCGAGTGCCTCTTGCTCCTGCGGCGAAAGCGTGATGCGCAGTGCGGCGGCGATCTTTGATGCGATCTCGTCCTGTACTTCAAATACGTCTTCCATTTCCCGGTCGTATCTCTCCGACCATAACGGAAAGTCAGTTGAGGCATCGACAAGCTGAGCATTTATTCGCAAACGCGCACCAGCGCGGCGCAGGCTGCCGGTCAGCACATATGACGCGCCGAGTTCCTTTCCGATCTGTCCGGCGGTCACCGATTTGTCGCGATAGCTAAGGACCATCGCCCGCGAAAACGTTTTCAGCCTCTTGATCTTGGAAAGCTCAGTGGTAATGTCCTCTGTAATTCCGTCGCGGAGGTACTCGTCCTCTTTCATTCCGCTCAAATTCTCAAAGTAGAGAACGGCAATGGAATGTTCGAGAAGAGCCTGGGGAGCCCTGGTGCTGTGTATCGCGTTCGATTCGCCCGAGTGCCGCCCCGAATCAAGATCGCGCTTCAATCTTTTGAGAGCAGTCTTGAGATCGGTCGCGCTCTGAAACCGCATTTCACGGTCTTTTTCGAGAGCCTGGCTGATTATTCGGCTCAATTCCGCAGGCAAAGACGGATTGGCCTCTTCAAGCGGTATCGGATTACGGTTGAGGATAGCGTCAAATACTACCGCCGAAGTGTCTCCCTGAAAAGGGAGCGCACCGGTTGCCATCTGATATAAAACAGTGCCGACGGAAAAGAGATCGGTACGTGCATCCGTGATCTCGCCGCGTGCCTGCTCTGGTGACATATATGCAACCGTGCCCATCGCCGCGCCGGCCGAGGTCAGGCCGTCGGCAATTGCCGTCGGGATATTGGATGCTGCATCGGTTTTTTGACGGTGGTCGATCTTTGCAAGGCCAAAGTCGAGTATCTTTGCCTGCCCACGCGACGTTACGAAGATGTTTGCCGGCTTTAAGTCACGATGCACGATACCTTTTGAATGTGCCGACTCGAGCGCGTCTACGATCTGCACGCCCAGAGTAATAAGCGAATCGATATCGAGCAGTCCGCGTCGAATTCGGTCGGCAAGCGATTCGCCGTCAAGCAGCTCCATGACGATGAAATGCTCCGATTCGAATTGCTCGATCCCATGGATAGTGCATATGTTCGGATGATTCAGAGAAGACGCAGCTCGCGCCTCGCGCTGAAACCGCTGCAACAGATTATCGTCTCCCGCCAGCGCAGGTGTAAGGAATTTTAGCGCCACGTGGCGTCCCAGATTAGTGTCTTCGGCCTCATACACAACACCCATACCGCCCTCGCCGATCTGCGATTTGATGTGATAGTGCGAGATTGTCCTATCGAGCACAAAAGTACCTCCGACGTTTTAAAACTGTATTTTGGGTGAACGACAATAGTAGTATAGCCGTATACGAGCGTCAAGCAATGTGCGTCGGAGCATTACGGGCGAATTTGCTTTCATTGCCCATCTCTTTTATTTTTAGTTTCAATGGCAAAAAAGGCTGCAAAATCCGCTCCTCTCGTCTCAATCATCATGGGCAGCAAGTCCGATTGGGAGACGATGAAGAATGCCGTCGATATTCTAGAAGAATTCGGCGTGCCGCACGAAACAAAAATAGTGTCGGCCCACCGTACGCCCGATCTGCTTTTTGAGTTTGCAAAAGGCGCCGAATCGCTCGGAATTGAAGTGATAATCGCCGGTGCCGGAGGTGCGGCACATTTGCCGGGAATGTGCGCCTCGCAAACTGTGCTCCCCGTGCTTGGAGTTCCAGTCGAAAGCAAGTCCCTGAAAGGACTCGACTCGCTTCTTTCCATCGCTCAAATGCCCGCCGGCGTCCCGGTCGGAACGCTCGCCATCGGCGAAGCCGGAGCAAGGAACGCAGCTTTGTTGGCAATTTCGATCCTTGCAAATTCGCGTCCCGAACTTCGCAAAAAACTCCATTCGTTTCGCTCGAAACTGACCAAAACGGTTCTTAAGAGCAAACTTGCGTAAATGACCACTGCCAAGATCATTAAGAAACTAAAATCTCTTGGTTCGGCTGAAAACATCGCGGGAATGGCCAGGTTTGGGATCGTGACCAAGAATGCATTTGGAGTTTCGGCTCCTGATCTGAAACGGCTTGCCAAAGAGATAAAAAAGGAAACTAAAGACTGTCACGAATTGGCTTTGGAGCTTTGGAAAACAGGTGTTCACGATGCGCGCGCGATCGCATATTTGATCGATGACCCGAAGCAGCTCACCGAAAAGCAGATGGATGCGTGGGCAAAGGATTTCGACAATTGGGCCATTGTCGACGGCACGTGCGGACATTTATTTTGCCGGTCAACGCTGGCATACAAAAAAGTTTTTGAATGGAGTGAAAAGGAAGAGGAATTTATTAAAAGAGCGGGCATTGTTCTGATAGCGTGGCTTGCGGTACACGATAAAAATGCCGTTGACGCGAAGATCGCCGCTTTTCTTGCGGTTCTCGAAAAACATTCAAACGACGACCGAAATTTCGTCAAGAAAGCCGTAAACTGGTCGCTCCGGCAGATCGGCAAAAGAAACATAAATCTAAACAAACTCGCTGTCGAATCCGCCGAACGGATCATCTTGCAAGATACAAAGCCCGCCCGTTGGATCGCGTCGGACGCGTTACGTGAACTAAGAAGCGATAAAGTGGCCGAACGCCTGCGGAACAAAAAGGACAGGCCGCTGGCCGCTTCCGTCGCTTAAACTTGTTGACTACGCTTCTCCAAACAAACTAAATTAGATCGAGGACTTAATTCCTCCCTCGAAACCTCCTGTAAAAGGTCACGCCGATGAACTCGATCAAATGCAATAATTGCAGCCTATCTAATTTTGCTTCGGAAACCGAATGCCGCCGGTGCGGTAACCTTTTTTTCCAATCCCCGCAAACAAACAAACCGCCGCGAAGGTTTTCTTTTGCTACGTTGCTAATCCTCGCAGCCGCAGCCGGCGGCATATATTATATTTTCAATGGAATGCAGAAATCCGTGAGCGAAATAAATGCGAATGATGCCAAACGCGTCGCGTCTCAACCGACGCAGCCGCCGCTGGGCTTGTCCAGAACAGAGTACGACCGGCAACGCGCCGCGAACGTCGGAAATGCAATAAAGGACAATCCTTCGTTTGCCGCTCAAAAAAAACACAACGAAGAGACCCAAAAGATAATGCAGCAGGCATCAAATTCATCCCAACCTTGATACTAAAACTTGCCCCGGACCATTGTTCAGACAGCAAACCAAATTCGTGCTAGAATTACGGTCGGAGAAACGAAATGGAAGCGGTAAGAATCGAAGCCATTGTTCAACCGAATGGCCGAGTCATATTGAGTGATTTGCCCTTTGAAGAGGGCAAACAGGTTGAAATAATTGTTTTGGAGACCAACGGCAAGGAAACGCCGCCGATAGTAAACCCTTTGAAGGGCAGTGTTTTGCGTTACGATGATCCGTTTGAACCGGCCGCCCCGATCGAGGACTGGGAAACGTTGCGGTGATAGTTCTCGATACACATATTTGGATTTGGTGGACCGGCGAGAATTCAGAACTCACCAAGGAGTCTGAAGATCTGATCCGTTCCGTGCAGGCTGAAGGAATCGGAGTCAGTTCTATTTCATGCTGGGAAATCGCTCTGCTGCATACGCGACAGAAGTTAGATCTTTCCGAATCGGTTCTTAGGTGGCTTGAAATTTCCTTGTCTTTGCCGAACATCATTTTGTTGCCCCTTTCGGCTAGGATCGCGGTCGAATCTAACAATCTTCCGGGTGAATTTCATAAAGACCCGGCCGATCGAATAATCGTCGCTACGGCAAGAATTTACGATTGTCCGCTCATTACCTACGATCCTAAAATATCAGAGTACCCGCGCGTTAAGTCGATTCCATAAGTGAAACCGATTCTTCCAAATTCAACCATCGGCGTATTCGGCAGCGGCCAACTTGGGCGGATGTTCGCCATCGAGGCCCGGAAGATCGGCTACCGCGTCCATACGTTTTCGCCGCTGACCGACACGCCGACCGGACAGGTGGCGGATATTGAAACATGCGCTCTGTACGATGACCTCGACGGGGTTCGTGAGTTTGCAAAATCGGTCGATGTGGTGACTTTCGAATTCGAAAATGTGCCGTCGGCGACGGTTGAAGCGGCTGCGGAGTTTATTGAAGTTCACCCGAAAGGCGAGATACTTCACACAACACAGAACCGGTTGCGTGAAAAGACCTTTCTCGCTGACAACGGTTTTCCGGTTACGCCGTTCAGACATATCAAATTGATCGACGATCTTTACCGCGCGGCGGAAGAGTTGGGCTTTCCGGCAGTGCTGAAAACCGCGGGCTTCGGCTATGACGGCAAAGGTCAGACAAAGCTGAAGGAACCGCACGACATCGAATCGGCATTCGCCGAAATGAACGGCGGCGATGCGATTCTGGAGGCCTTTGTTGATTTTGAAAAAGAAGTCTCCGTTGTCTGCGCCCGCGATCAAAACAGCAATTTCGCCCATTACGGCGTGATCGAAAACGAACATGCGAATCATATTTTGGATGTATCATTCGCACCGGCGATCGTTTCGGACAAAGTCGCCGGCGAAGCCGTTGAAATTTCGCAGAATATTGCAGATACGCTAGGTTATGTCGGTACGCTCTGCGTTGAATTTTTCCTGACTAAATACGAAAAGCTACTGGTTAACGAACTAGCCCCGCGGCCACACAATTCCGGGCATCTTACGTTCGATGCCTGCATCACTTCACAGTTTGAACAGCAGGTCCGTGCCGTTTGCGGCCTGCCGCTTGGTTCGACCGAATTTTACCGCCCCGCCGCCATGGCAAATCTGCTGGGGGACATCTGGCAAAACGGCGAGCCGAACTGGGCCGCCGCCTTTAGCAACCCTAACATCAAGCTTCACCTCTATGGCAAAGCCGAAGCGAAACCTGGACGCAAAATGGGTCATATCACGGCGATGGCCGCGACGACGTCGGAAGCCGTGAAAGCCGTACGAACGGCTCGAACAGCCCTTGGCAAGCAACTGTATTCCAAAAAAAAAGGCTGAGCAGCTTTAGCTACCCAGCCTAATCCCAAAAGAAGCAAATACAACCTAGAAGTTAAGCTTGAACCCGAATTGAAATTGTCGCGGATCGAAGGCGGATGTTGGCTGGCTAAAGTACTTGCCGCCGCTTCGTTCGCCGAAGTCATTTACCACGTTGTAAAACGGATTTGCCGAAGCCTCGTTAAAACGATTGAACAAGTTAAAGATCTCGCCGATCAGATCAAGGCTGATGCGGTCGCCAAAAGTGATCCTGCGTGACACGCGCATATCCACCGAAAAGTATCCATGCGTTATGCCCATGTTTCGGCCCAGATTTCCGTTTGCCGGAAAGATTCCCGTAAAGCAGTTCGGATCCAATGCGGTTTGGCACAGCGTACCATCGGACTGAACGGAGGGCCGTTCGTTCGTGCTCTGGAAATCGCCGTTGGCATCGCCGGGTGCGATAATGTTGAACGGCCGGCCGGAACCGACCTCTATGATCGGGGCCACGGTAAATCCGTAAAGGAATTTCTGGAAACCGTTGCCCGACCTCCAACGTTCAGGCGAGCCCAAAATACCACTCAAGACGAATCTGTGCCGCTGATCAAAAAGCGAATTCGAGCGCTCCGCACGGAAATTAGTATTGTCCTGCGGTTTCAAAAGCGTTTGCAGATCGGACGAATCGTCGATTGAGTGCGACCATGTATAGGTAGCATAGAATTGAACATTGCTTGAAAAGCGCTTTTTCAATTCGAGGTTCATTGCATTGTAAGACGAATTTCCGTCGGACAGCTGAGCATTAACGTCGGAATAAGGATTGATCGGCCCGGGCGTGCGAAGGGTTCCGGCCAGCAAAGGGTCGAACGCGGCTTTGTTCAGCCCCGTAAGCGCCTGAACAAAGAAGTAATTCGGGCCGAGCCTGCGGAAATAGTTTGCGGCTATCGGGTTTACAATTCTCTGGCCGGTCGTGTTGTTAATTGAAATAAATCCTGGAACAACAATTGTGTAAAGCGGTGTTCCGGAAGGAACGCTCGAATAAAAGAAAGCCGCCTCGGAAAGACCTGTCGGGGCACGGCCCGCCGGACCGCAGGGGCCCGGCACGCCGTTCACCGGACATGCTTGCGGGTTATTGGCCGTAAAGCGTCTGAAATTATTCACCAAAGCCTCTGTGTCTACAGTGTTGACGTCTTGAGGATGAGCCAGGTGTCGGGCATTTACCGTTATGTAGCTCGCCGAAAAGGACATATCCTTGCCGATCATTTGTTCAATGCTAAGATTTCCCTGGAATGCATCAGGATATTGAAAATCTTTGCCCACGTGCAGCGTGAACGGCAAAATCGGGCCAAAACCGGTAAAATTGGCTGAATTAAACCTTTGAAAGCCAAACTGATATTGTGAGGAAGTTGCTACACCTGGCGTAACAGCGGTTCCGCAAATCGCGGGCGCTGATCCCTGTACACCACAAACAGTACCGTGAAATACCTGAAAGGCGTTGAACAGACCCGTTGGCGACGGGCCGCCGATCGGGACAAGCGTTGCCTGCTGCTGCTGCGATCCGTCTCCGATATCGGAATTGAATGCAACCGCAAGCAACGGGTGATCGTAAAAAATCCCGCCGGCTATGCGCAAAACTGTCTTGCCGTTGCCGAACACATCCCACGCTCCGCCTATTCTCGGTGCAAAGTTATTGTTATCACGCGGAAATCCTTGCGTTACATTCAGCGCATCCTGGGCGACCTGAACATCCTGTTCGGATAAAGTAATTCCGGTAAGCGGGTCGCGGAATGCGGTCGGGGCGAATTCGTCAGTAAATTCTACGTCGTAACGCAATCCATAATTAAACGTGAAGTTCTTAAATATCTTCCAGGTATCCTGAATAAAGAATGCGACCGGTTTGTTTTTGATCGCACTTATCGGGTTGCCGAAACCCTGGATAAAGACACTCGGAAAACCAAGTCCGTATGCCTGATTCGCCGTGAAAGCAGGGCAGCGCTGAGCTATCGGAAGAGCCAACGAATCGCAGCCCGTCAGGAAAGCGCTTGCAGATTGCTGGCTGAAATTGAACAATGCCGGGAAATTCAGTTCAAAACTTGCGCTAACGTCGACAAAATTGAAATCGACGCCGAATTTCACGATGTGATCGCCGGACGCCCACGTCATGTTGTCGCGGAATTGAAAGCGTGTTTCAGTTCTATCCACGGGAGAAAAAGGATTTGAGCCGATAAACCCGGTTCCGGCTATCTGGTGTGCAACGCTAGGAACCTGTGAGTTGAAATTCGCCTTTCTCCGTCCGAAATTAAAGTACGCTTCGTTAACAAGGTTTTTAGGCAAGAGGCTGGCAAGAGATACGCCAAACGATGTGTCCTTGATCCGTTGTATGCCGGTTCGGGAATAATCGTTTTGGCCCAGCGTCTGGTTCTGCGATTCGTCCTGAATTCCATTAACGTCGCTCGGGTTATAGCCGAAACGAAGAGAAAGCTGATGCCCCGAAGCAACCAGATGGTCGACCCGAATCGAAGTAAAAGTCGATGCCTCCGAGATCGGGAAAATTTTTCGCAATTGGCTAAGCGGCCTGAATGCGACAAACTCGCCGCGCGAATCGCGGGTCAATGGCACCGGAGCTCCTGACAAAATAAATCTGGAGCCGATAACACCGGGTCCTATCGGTGAAATTGCCGGACAACCGCTGCCGTCATTTGGGCTGATATACGGGTTTGTCCCGTTTAGGGCTGTAGCGCTTCCGCTTCCGGCAAAGAACGCGTAAGAACGGGCGGTACAGACGGCCGTTGGGGTTCCTGCTGCCAAGAGCGTGTTGATGTACGAAACCTGAGCAGGCGTAAGATTTGTAAATGTGCGCGCTATTGGGTTTAAGCCTGTAATAACCGGTATGGTTACGCTTGCGGTCGCATTTCCGATAACGTCACTGGTAAAAAAACCGGATTCCTGACGGCGGCGCTGCTCGAACGATCCGAAGAAAAACGTGCGTTCTTTTTTTATCGGGCCGCCGAACGTGAAGCCGTACTGGACGCGGGTGTACGGAGGCCGCTTGTTCGGGTCGCCGTCGATAACGGGAGCAAAGGCGTTACGGGCCTGAATGCTCTTGTCACGGATAAATCCGAATAGATTGCCGCTAAATTCGTTCGTGCCGCCCTTGGTGACGACGTTTACGATACCTCCGGTCGCTCGGCCGAATTCGGGCAGGTACGAGTTGGTCGTAACCTGATATTCCTGAACGGCTTCCTGCGAAACGGTGGTGCGAGCGGCGTTGATCGAGTTGTCGGTAAAGTCCGCACCGTCTACCTGTACCAACGTCGAGCGGCCGCGTTGACCGCCGATGTTCAAACCTGAGGTCGGTGCCGGGCCGACCGGGCGGCCATTGTCGCGGCCAACCGTCGAGATCGTCAAGGCAAAACCCGTTGCGCTTCTTTCATTGATCGGAAGACCCTCAATACGTGTTTGGTCGATCGTCGTCGAAACCGTCGTCTTTGTGGTTTCGATCAATTCGATCGAATCGGCGGGAACGTTTACAACGATGTCCTGCGCCCCGATTTCCATGCTGATGCGAAGCTGGGCGCTTTGACCGACCGTAAGGCGAACGGGCGATATAGACACTTTCTTGAACGTCGCGGCCTCGGCCGTGACTTCGTATTCGCCGGCAGCAAGCGCGATAAAGGTGTAAGTACCGTCGCTTGAGGTTGTTGTCGAGCGCGAAATATTAGTCCCAAGATTTTTTGCAGTTACGGTTGCTCCGGGAACTACGGCGCCATTCGGGTCGACCACCGTGCCGACGAGGTCGGCAGCAGTTGCCTGTGCCTGAGCCATAGTTACAACCACGCTGATAAGCATCACAAGCGCAAACCCAGTGATCTTTCCGGCGATAGCTAAAGCCTTGAAAGAAATTGCTTTCATTTGATTTTTCTCCTTTGTCCAGCGTTGCAAATTCGGTCAATGCCTATGTGCCCGGATCGGTTTGTTGAGGTTTCGATCCAAGGGGGGAGTTCGATTTCGTTGTACATTAACGATCCGATTTTGACGATAGACAATTCAATAGATTAGAAATGCTTTGATGTTTTTATCCTAAAAAAGCTATTTAGGCAAGCATTGTCGAGGGTTTGAAGCGATATTAAATTCGATTTCTGAAAGGACGGAAATCGCGCCGGGTTGCGGCGGCGACAGATTCGCGAATACGGTCGCTATAACCGGCGGCGGTAATAACGGCGCGTGCTGATCTTTCGGAAAATGCAGCGTTGCGCAGCCACGAGCACACCAATAGCCGCATCCGAAATCTGGCATTGTATTTTGCAGCGTAATCGAAGTTCAGTTTCTCAAGGTCAGCATATTGGAGATAGATGCAGCTCGCGAGCACTTGCGAACTCTCCAAAGCCATAAGCATTCCACTGCCGGTAAACGGATCGACAAAAGCGGCCGAATCGCCAACAGCGAAAATGTTCGGGGCAATGCGCAGGCCGCGGGAGCCAAAGGAGTCCACAGCCACGGCGAGCCAATCGCCGGCGGCAACCGAAAGCTCCATATTGTCACGTGCCCGAGGGTTTTGAAAAACGACTTCGCTTACCACCCTTTCCGGATCGCTGCCGCATTCTTGAACCTTTTCTGCCTGAACTATAAAGCAATGATTTGAATGTCCGCCCTCGACACGGCTCAGCCCGCTGTAGCCGCCTCTAAAAGAATAGATCTCGCAAACTCCCTGCGGAACACCCGAATTTCGCAGGTGAGTCTTGAATCCGACAAATTTAGGACGTGCCGGGCTAATATTCGATGCGGGGGATCGTTTCTTTTTTTCAACGAGCCTGGCTACGACACGCGAGCGTCCGGTTGCGTCGATAATAATATCGCCCGTTATTTCTGTAATTTCGCCCGAGTTTGACCGAAGCCGCAGACCGCGAACCGAACCGCTATCGCTATCCAAAACTCCCGACACACTTTGACCTTCGCGAACGTCGACGCCCAGACATTTCGCGCGTTTCAAAAGCCGGTTGTCCATTTCGGCCCGGCTGAGGCTCAAAGCGAAATCGCCGCCAAACCAGCGGCTGGGTACCGCAACGCTGCGACCGTTCTGCGAAAAGAATCGTGTTTCGTGAATATGTTCGCCGCCCGCGACGAGCATTTCGTCCAATACGCCGAGTTCTTCAAAATGGCCGAGACACTCGGGCGAAATGAATTCACCGCAAAGTTTGTGACGCGGAAACGTTTCCCGTTCGATGAGCGAAACCGCAAAACCAAGTTTTGCCAGGCGAATCGACAGACTAGCACCGGCCGGCCCAGCGCCGACAATTACGATTGCGGAACCATGATTGCGGATTGCGATTAGTTTGTTCATATTGCCTGCGTGCAGTTATTATAGCCCTTTACCAAATGAGGTGAACATAATTGCGGAATTCCGCAATCCGCAATGAAGATAATTCCACTTTCAATTCCAACACCGTTTTACGTCGGCGACGTAAATGTCTATTTGATCAGGGAAGATCCCGTGACGCTGATCGACGTTGGCCCAAAAACATCCGAGGCCGCCGAGATGCTGCGTGCAAAACTTAGGGCAAACGGAATCGAGTTTGCCGATGTACGACGAATAATTCTGACCCACGCCCACGAAGACCATTGCGGGCTTGCAAAAAACGTTCGCGACGAAGCAAAAGACGCCGAGATCTTTGTCCACAAATGGGAAACCGGACATTTGTTCGGGCGGCTGGCCCGCGAAGAGCACCGAAAACTACTTGTTAGATCGGGCGTGCCGGAACCGGTGATCGAAGAAATGCGCTCACTTTATGAAAACATAAGCCTGCTGACCGATTCGCTGGCAGAGGGTGACTTTTCAGAGCTGCAAGACGAAATGGAGATCGAGTTCGAAAGCGGCAGCCTTCGCGTTCTTCACACGCCCGGACATACGCCGGGATCGTGTTCGTTTGTCCGCGATGCAAACCGGACGCTTATCTGCGGCGACTGCGTTTTGAAACGAATCACGCCTAACCCCATTTTGTCGCCCGATCCGGTCAATCCCGAAAGGCGCTTTCCATCGCTGGCCGAATACCTCGTAAGTCTTGCAAGGCTCCGCGAGCTGAAACCGACGCTTGTTCATGGCGGCCACGGCGAACCGGTTACGGATTTTGAAGAGATTTTCAATCGTTACGTGAGGGCGATAGACGAGCGGCAAAAGAAAGTGGTCTCACTTGTGCCGGAAACCGGTATAACCGCATACGAGGCAGGCAAACAGCTATTTCCGAATTCCTTTAACGACGATGTTCATCGGTTCCTCGCGATTTCGGAGGCTACGGCCCACCTCGACCTTTCAGAGTCGCAAAACAAGGTTGAGATGGAAATGAAGAATGGCGTGGAGTTCTACCGCAGTCTTTAACCTACGCGGGTTGCAGTTCGCCGTTCGAATCCATGCAGATTTGGGCGATCCGCGTCGTGACATTCGTCAGATCGTCAAAGCCCGGAAGATTCCTCGCCCGCTGTGTCACGGTGCGGTCGATCTGACCGATGCCGTCATCGCCGCTAAACAACGTCGCAATCGAATACTCGGTTCTTTTCTTCGCAAGCGAGCCCTGTCCTACCGGCCGCCAGAAAGTTTCGACCACCTTGCGGGCGATCTTTCTTGCAAACTCGCTCTTCTTTAGTTCGAGCCGGGCCACACACCAGTAAAAATGCGTGTGTGCCGCTTCCTCGCGGATAATAGCCTCGAGTATCGTCGTCAAAACCGGGTGATTTGCAAGCCCGATCATTCGGCGGTAGGCCTGAGCGGTGGACATTTCGTGGATCGCTCCGAAAGACATGTGCGTCGCGGTAAATCTGCTGCCCAGCAGGTTCGTCAGAGATGTCAACAGGTAAGTATTGGCGTGATAGGCGGTCGTAACGTTTCTATGCGTCTGGTGCTGCCAATCGGCGGGCGTCTCGTGTCCGGCTTCGTTCAGGAAGCGGTTTATCACCTGACCGTGCGTTATTTCCTCGACGCCCCAGCGTTCCATGAATTTGCTTATCACAGGGTCCTTGCCGGTCGGCGTTCGCCTTAGCTCGCGATGGTACATGTCCGTCAATACCTCGACATCGCGCATGTACAGCAGCACAGGGATAAGTTTTTCGTCGAGCGGCGCTTCTTTTACTTTGTTCCACGGAAGGCCGTTGATGAATTTATCAGTGAGCGTACGGTCCTGTTTCTCGTACCAGTCGAGGACATCTTTTTTCGTTTCGAATGCCATATTCCGGTCAATTTCCTAAACGTTGAAATTTTAATTGCAAAACCCTTTGCTCGTTCTATCAGTTTCGCTTGAGACCTTAATTCGGTAAACTAATCGCTTCGGATGCAGGAAATACTACCCTTTGTAATAGTATCATTGGACATTATGAGCAGAATGTTAATTTCGGCACTTTTTATTATAGCAGGCGTTGTCAATGCCTTTGCACAGGCAAAACCGCTCGAAGTCGAAGGCGAAAAACGCCTTAAAAATATTAGACAGCTTACGTTCGGCGGCGAAAACGCCGAGGCGTATTTTTCGTCCGATGGAAAAAGGCTCGTCTTTCAATCGAAACGCGACGGCCGCGGCTGTGACCAGATATATACGATGAATGCTGACGGTTCAGCCACAAAGATGGTCTCGAACGGCGAGGGTAGAACCACATGTTCGTATTTTCTTAACAAGAATAAGAACGTCCTCTATGGTTCGACGCATCTCGGCAGCAAGGATTGCCCGCCCAACCCCGACTTCTCGAAAGGCTATGTCTGGGCGATCTATCCGACATACGATATATTTACCGCCAACGCCGACGGTTCCAAGATCAAACAACTGACCAAGACCACCGGCTACGATGCCGAAGCGACCGTTTCGCCCGATGGCAAGAAGATCATCTTTACCTCGATGCGCGACGGCGACCTTGATCTTTATGTGATGGACACGAACGGCAAAAATATCAAACGTCTGACGACCGAACTAGGCTATGACGGCGGCGCGTTCTTTTCTTCTGACGGCAAGCAAATTGTTTATCGCTCTTTCCACCCGAAAACCGTGGCAGAGATCGCGCGATACAAGGACCGCCTTGCGAACAATCTGATCGAGCCGACCGTTTTCGAAGTGTGGGTGATGAATGCCGACGGCACAAACAAACGTCAGGTTACAAAACTCGGAGCTGCCAGCTTCGCGCCGTTCTTTACCCCGGACGGCAAGAAGATAATCTTCTGCACGAATTATTTCGCCAGCGATCCGCGCAAACGCAATTTCGATCTGGCGCTTATAAATGTTGACGGCACTGGCCTCGAACGCGTCACATTTAACGAAACTTTCGACGGTTTTCCGATGTTCTCGTCGGACGGAAAAAAACTCGTCTTCGCATCGAACCGCAACGCCGCCGCGCAGGGCGACACAAATGTGTTTATTGCCGATTGGGTGAATTGACCGAAACTTTATGATGCGACCCAAGTCAATAGCCGTTTACTTTTGCCTGTTGTTTGCATTCGGCTGTCAAAGCGAGCCGTCGAACGTCAAATCGACAACTCCGCAGCCTGGTGTCAAGACATTTCCTACGCCAATTCCGACGCCATCCATCATCAAAAACGCCGACTATCCGGGCAAGGGCAAGGTAACCAAGATCAACCTCGAGCTTGGCTCGGTCGAAATGGATCACGAGGAGATCGTTGGCGTAATGGCCCCGATGCGGATGGAGTTTTATGTTTCAGACAAGAAAATGCTTGACCGACTGAGCATAGGCGATCAGGTCGATTTTATGCTGCGCTACAAGGACGGGAGTGAAATTATTGTCGGCATAACCAAAGCGAAATGACCGCGATCCCATTCTGCAAATTTCACGGCTTTGGAAATGACTATATAGTCATCGAAAAAGAGAAAACTCCTTCCTCAGTAGATCTTTCCGATGTAGCCATTTTGATATGCCATAGACACGCTGGTGTCGGTGCGGACGGTATTGCCGTAATCGAAAAACTGGACGGCACGGAAGCCGATTTTTTCTGCGAGATAGTGAACCCCGACGGCAGCATTGCCGGTTTTTCGGGAAACGGCACACGTTGCGCGGTTTCATGCCTCTTTTACAAAAATCTCTGGTCCGCTCCCGACCTGCGACTGAAGACGCGCAGCGGCGCAAAGAATTACCGGTTGATCGAATCTGTATCGCCGGGACATTACTGGTTCGAGGCCGAGATCGGGAAACCGAAATTCAGAAGCAGCGAAATTCCGGCTGCAACTGCGGATGAGCGGGATTCGGTGATCGATTTTCCTATCGACCTGAACGGTCATGAATTCCTTGTCTCCTGCATCAGCGTCGGCAATCCCGTCGCATGTATTTTTGTCGACCAATTCGATTCCGAATGGCGTACATACGGGAAAGCGCTCGAAGTGCATCCCTCCTTTCCGGAACGAGCTAACATCGTGTTCGTCAAGATCCTTGACCGCGAAAATATCGAACTGAAGATATGGGAACGCGGCGCAGGTGAGACATCAGCTTCGGGGACATGCGCCAGCGGCTCCGCCGTTCTTTCCGCGTTCACAGGCCGAACGGAGCGCTCTGTGTCCGTCCATACCGAAGGCGGCATTACCAAAGTTCTCTGGCGGGAAGACGGCGAAATTTTACTAACCGGCCGCGCCGACCTCGCCTTCTGCGGCGAATGGCATTTTTAAAATTTCCGCCACGGCTTTTTGGCGGTAATCGAAGATGTAATCCAACTCCCGACGGATCAAAAAATACGCAATGTCGCCGAACGGTTCGAGCGGCAAGCGGTATTTCACTTCATCTTCGATGTGCGTTTTATTCGCATCGATTTCGGTGAAGGTATGACGGTGGATCCATTGCGAATACGGCCCGCGAAGCTGTCGGTCGACAAAAGAGTGAGGCGGGTTCCAGACCGAAATTTCCGTCCGCCACGTCACGGGAAATCCGCGAAGCTTTAATTTGTAATCGATCAAGGCTCCCTGTTTGATATCGATCGGCTGCGGCGTGATGATGTGAAAATTAAGCTCTGGCGGCGTTATTCTTTCCAGATTACCTGCATCGGCAAAAAAATCGAAAACCTGCTCGCGTGGGAGATCGAGCGTCAAACCCCTTGTCAAAATGTGCTCTGCCATGCTTGATCTAGGATGACAAAGTTTTTAGATTCCTGCAATTAGCGGTTTTCCCATTAACGCCTGAACGAATAGAAATGTGAAAAGAACAAAGTAGGCAATCGCAAATGCAACCGTTCCCAACGTTGAGACCGAAGGCCGCATCCTTTCGACCGCCAAGGCAAAAAGCGGAACCGCCTGCAACGCGTGAAGCCCCAGAAAATGCGCTATGCGAAGATCGCCGCCGACCGTCGACCAGTTAACAAGCGGTAAACCCGCACCGCCGTCCGCGACGCCGACGCCGTGTCCCGTCTGGGCTGACATATATCCACCTTGGGCGCTGCCAAGCAGAAACACGATCAGCCCGAGCCGCATTCCCCAAACGATTGCCTTCGGCTGATCGATCTTCGCCCGCAAATAGAGAAAAAGAATGACTGCGATTAAAAGCGTGTTTACCGCAATGAACAAACCCATTGTGGAGAAAAGTATAGCGTCAAAAGGCGTGGAATTATTGAAATGCGACGTGGTGCCGCGCGCCGCCTGGATCACCAGGATCGAATTTTCGACAACAAATATCACGACCAAAGCCCACGAAACAAAATGCTTTAGAAGCCTGTAGCCCGGCAGGTAATGAAGGTAGATCGCAACAGTCCAAAGAAATATCACTGTTGATATGAAGAACTTCAGCGGCTTGATCCACCTGTTTATGCCGAGAATTTCGGTCGTGTCTATCAGCGACAGCAAAACTAAAAATACGAAACCGATCAGAAAAACCGATCCCGTGACCATTAACGGACGCTGCTCTTTGAATAATGTCGAGATCATTTTTCACCACTTTTTGCCAGAAAAAATCGAAGAACGGCGTAGAGCAAAAAGCCGATCGGCCCGAGCATGAATGTAAGAAACAGGCACGGTATCACAAGCCAATGCGAAATGCCTGAGCTTTGCGCATCCTTCACTTCCCAACTGCCTACGAAAAGGTCGAATGCGAGATAATGGATCCAACCCGCCAGCACAACCCATTCGTTCGTGAACAGCTTCATAACGTTTGCAAGTGAATCAAAACCGCCCTCAGACGAACCGAAAAACAACAAGATAAGCAACAAATAGGCTACCGACAACAATAAAGGAATCGCACCGGAAAGCACGGCAACCCGCGTAAATTTCCATCGCGGAAGTATCGCCAACAACAACCAACCCGCAATCGCGATCAGATTTGCGATCGAAAAAATTTGGTCAGCTTTCATTCTTCTCCTTACCTAATCAGCCAATTGCGTGCTTGAAACAATCGAAACGTTTCACACTCATGGAAAGTTCAAGGTTTTCGTTGCCATTTCTCCAATAAAAAAAATCAAAAAAGAGAGCAGCAACTATCTATCAGTAGAAATAAACGCGTCGACCCGCAAACCCAGTGGCAGCTTTTGATTTGGTTCGAGCTCAAGCAGAACTTCCAGTATTTTAGTATCGACCTTTTCTGTTGGGCGTTCTGTGCGGAAATTTTTACGGCCGAGGATTTGTCCGATCTTTGCGACCCGTGCCGAAAACCTCTTATCGCCATAAGCGTCCGCGGTTACATATGCCGTTTGATTCTCGACGATCTTTGCTACATCGGTTTCGTCCAGATCTACACGCACAAGAAGCGCCGAGGTGTCCGCGATCGTTACGATACCCGTTTGATTTTCCGGCGAGACCGATTCTCCGTCCTTAAGACGCTTTCTCAGAATAACGCCTGCAATCGGCGCCCGGATGATGGATTTTTCCAGCCGTGCCTCAGCTTCGCGAACGCGGGCGGAGGCTTCGTCTATCTGCGCATCGAATTCGCGTACTTGCGAATCGGCGAAACGGATAGCTGCGTCAGCCCGTGCGAGGTCGTCTCGGCGGGCGTCGGCATTTACCACATTGAATTTTTCGCGCATCGTATTTGCCTGTTTCTGCGCGTTTTCATAAGCGGTTTCGGCCCGTTCCAGTTCCTCGCTTGATACATCACCGGTTTTGTGGAGCTTTGCGCTGCGTTCAAATTCGCGACGGCTGTTTTCGACATTCGGCAATGTCTGTTCATAACCCGCCCTTGCCTCAAGACGTTCTTCAATGCGTGAACCGTTTGCAATGCGGGCACGGTCGGCCTTAGTCTGTAATAGCCGCGCCAGAGCAGTTTCCTGAGCCGCCTTTAACGTCTGAATCTGAGCACGCGCCGTATCGACCGCCGTCTGAAAATCTCCGTTTTCGATAACGGCAATCGTCTGGCCCTTGATCACCGTTTCGCCTTCTTCCACCAAAACTCGTTTTAACTTTCCGGCGATCTCCGAACCGACCTCAATTTCCTCCGAAGCCGCCTCAACTATGCCGGGCGCGGCGACCGCGTTTAAAATGGGTTGAGCCTTTGTCTTCTCTTCGGCCGAAATCATTTGCTCAGTTTTGCCGCCGCTGCTGAAGACGAAGTAAAAAAGAGATACGGTTGTAAATACGATTGCTGCCAACGAAAGTGCCAATGTCCGTTTCATAAAACCTCCCTTATGCATACTGCACCGCCCCACTGTCTCCAAAACCTACAAGAGGCGGATTCGAGATCACTGCCTCGCCGCGTCGTTCTTTCTCCGCATCGTTCCTGATTCTACCGTCGTCTATATGCACGATGCGGTCGGCGTAATTGAAAATTCGGTTATCGTGAGTGACGACAACAACGGCACGATCTTTTTCGTGCGCTAGTTCCTGCAGCAGATCCATTACAAGCAATCCGCTTTCGGAATCTAGAGCCGCAGTTGGCTCGTCCGCCAAAATAATGCGTGGCTGGCCGGCGAGCGCCCTGGCGATAGCGACACGCTGTTTCTGTCCGCCGGAAAGATCGGCCGGATGGCTTTTCAGCTTTGCCCCGAGACCGACGCGTTCCAGAAGCTCTGCCGCCCTTCGTCCCGCTTTGGCTCCGCGAATTCCCTTTAGATCCAGAGCGATCTCGACATTTTCCTGAGCGTTGAGCGCCGGAAAAAGATTGAACGCCTGAAAGATGAATCCTATATTTTCTAGCCGAATGCCGGGCAACCGGCGTTGCGGTAACCCTACGGTTTCCCGGCCGTGTATCTTGCAGCTTCCGCTCGTCGCAGAAAGAATGCAGCCGATTATCGAAACCAGCGTCGTCTTGCCCGAACCGCTCGCACCCATCAGCAGCATTAACTCGCCGGAAAAGACATCGACATCGATATCGCGCAGTGCGTAAACCGACGTTTCGCCGGAGCCGTAAGTTTTGACAAGATTTCGAACTTCGATTGCTTTAGTCATTTGATTACCCCCTGAAAACCATTGCCGGATCGATAGTTGTCGCTTTGCGGATCGCCACAAGCGACGCGCTGCAGCACATGAGCATCGTCAGGACGAAAAGCGCAACGCAAAGCTGCCAATTGACGATGATAGCCAGCGTTCCTTCCATGCTTACCAGTGAGATCACTAGCGATGCCGCAATGCCGATCACATAAGCCATTAGTCCGCTCAGAACTGATTGCGTGATGATGATGCGATAGAGATAACCGTTCGAGGCTCCCATAGCCTTTAGCGTGCCGTATTCGCGGATATGATCGACGGTCGCGGCGTAAATCGTCTGTGCAACGATTACGACTCCGACGATCAACGCGAGGACCGCGGCAACGATCACCGTTATCCCCGCACCGGTCCCAAAAACCCAATACATTCCTTGCCGGTATACAAGCTCGTCGCGCGTAAGCACTTCCACGTCTGAAAGCTCTGCTGTGATCTTGGATTTCAGTGTCTGCAGGTCTGCGTTTTCCTTCGCGCGAATCACGAGGTAGTAACTCTGATTCTCACGCAGGTTCAGGTAGCTCTGGGCGTTTTTGAATGACGTAAACACGGCCGGCTGAGAAGTAAAAATTCGCACGCCTCGTGTAAATCCTACAACGCGGGCCCGTCGAGTGTTCAGTTCGAAGACCAGCCCGATATGCGTCACGCCCAGCTTCGATTCAGCATAAAGCTCGTCAACGATGACGGCGTCCGGCTGCTCAAGGTCTTTCACCGAACCCTGCGTGATGTTCCACGGTCCGCCCATTCTCCCGTCTAGATCGAACCCGACCAAGGTCACGCCTTCATCCGATCCGTCGGGCTTTTTGGCCTGAGCGCCAAGCGAAACTATATGCTTCCGGGCGTCTTCAACGCCTACAATAGATCGAACCTTGTAAAGCTTGCTTTCGTTGAACTCGACGCCTTGCTCTACATGTGTCACGCCACGGGAAACTACCCAAAGATCGGTTTCCGAATGCCCGATCAGCCCGGTCGACGCCTCGATAAACCCAAGAAAAATGCCAAGCTGCACGGCCGTCAGAATGATCGAAAACACGATTCCCGTCAGCGTTACGCCCAGCCGCACTTTCTCGTGAAACAGATTTTTTATCGCCAATGAAGCCATATATTCAACACTTGCTCGGGTTATCGCATAACACTTTCTTTACACCG
>JBQTJB010000035.1:0-4266 GCA_052387555.1 Blastocatellia bacterium
AATGCCGCGAGTTCCGCCGGAAACAAACGCCCGCTTTCCTTCAAGTAATAGACTCAAAATGATCTCTCCAAAAACGAACAGGACTTATTTCACAAATCACAAGGTTAATTAAATGTGTCGAACCTGACAAGTTTGGCCGTCGATATTATTGACTTCGAAAGTTCACAATTGGCTGGTTTCGAAAAGTTATTAAAGAAAACACGCCATTTATGCCATTTGGCACATATTTTGCTCAAACATTAAGCGGCTGGGTTGCGATTTTATTGTTTTTTCGGTTTTTACTGGGTTTTTTGCAAGTTCCGATGTTTCGCATGCGATTTGTTCTTCTTGGATTTGTCAGCACAGTCGTGACAAAAATTGTCGCATGGCACCCGTATTTTAGATATTTTTGCTAGTGCTTATTTTTAGAATTGATGAAGAAAAATCTCTGTATTAAGCAGCGATCTGCTTGCGTTCGGGCGGCATTAGCAGCATGATCTCGCGGATAATATGTTCCGTGGAATTTGGAACAGAAAGCTCGGCAGTAGCCGCCTTCATTGCCCGGTAACGAACCGAATCGCCGACAAGCGAACGTATCATAGGCACGATATCGGATGATTTTTCCAGTAGGATACCGGCACCCCGTTTTGCAATGAGTTTGACTGTTCCTGCCTCTTGCGGCATCGGCGGCGTTGTAATGTCGGCAATTATCGGCAGACGGCAAGCCAGAGCCTCGAATGTCGTCAGGCCGCCAAGTTTAGAAATCATTACATTGGCGGAGTGCATTAGTTTTTCCACTTCGTCGGAATACCCTATCACCTTTACCGGGAACTTGGCGGATTTGGCTATCTCTTCGGCTTCGAGCCGCAATTCCTCATTCTTGCCGGCCAGGAATATAGCCTGAACATCAAGCTCTCCGCGAACCAATTCCTTGAAGATCGCAGGAATATTTCCGCCGCCGATCCATCCTGCATTTACGAAGACCGTAAACTTGTCGGGGTCGAGGCCGAACGCTCGCCTGGCATTTTGTGCATCCGTCTCGGTAACTTCCTGAAACTTTGGGTTAAGTGGAAGACCTGAAATTTTTATCTTTTCAGCGGAAACGCCATAGTCGACCAACTGCCGCTTCGCTTCTTCATTGGCAACAAGATAGAGCGAAACATCGTCACACGCCCAGCCTTTCCAGAAACCGTAACAAGGATCGGTGACAACCGTTACAAGCGGGATCTGCGAAGTCAGATTCAGCTCACGCAGGATGCGTGCAAAGATATGCTGCGTCAACGGATGAACGCTGACCACAATGTGAGGACACCATTTCTCGAACGAATCTTTAAGATAAACAAGACATCGCTTGTGAAAGAACTCGCGCGTTTCGGGTCGAAATTTGTTCACCGCCCAATACAAATACTTCATCCAGCCTTGTTTGTGGCGAAGCACCCAATTATAGCCACCGACGAGTTTTTGCGTGATGTGATGCGACTCTTCGACCGCCTTGATAATGCGAACTGCAGCCGATTCGCCCTTCCATACCTTTTCCAAACCATCGGCAATGGCCTGAGCCGCTGAACGATGTCCGCCTCCTGTGTCCGAGGATATGATCAGTATTTTTGGGGTGTTTGACTGCATAAAGAACAAAGGTTAATCGGAAATAAGAGTTTTTAATGCGGTAAGATTTTCGGCTTCGTTAAATATTGCCTTTATGGGAATTTGAAAGCCTTCAATTGCAACACTTTCTATCACTCCATCTTTAGATTTCAGCAGCAGATCATATTCTTCATTTTTGAGCAGGTACTGCTCAACCGTTTCCATGTCGGGATCTACTATCCAGTATTCAGTCACGCCGTGAGCTGCGTAATCCTGAAATTTTGTTTCACGGTCATGCTGATCAGTAGATTCGGAAAGAACCTCGACGACAAAATCCGGAACCGGAAACTGCATCTGCTTCGGCGTAAATTTCTTTGCCTTCGCGTTGCCAGAAAAACAAATATCGGGTTCGTAATCGTTTCGGGACATCGAAACAAGCATCTTTCCGAAAGTTACTTCGCCAAGTCTTTTTTCAGAAACAAAGGCAGAGGCTAATATCAACAAATTTCCAAATGCTTTAGTTTCACAAAAAGAAGATGGTGAGTGGAGGCAAATCTCACCGTTAATAAACTCCATTTTCTTGTTTTCGTCGATGATCTTGTAGAAATGCCGGCGCTTTTTTTCTTCCGCTTTTAAGGCGGCATCAAGCTTCCGTGAAAAAAGAACGGCGTTCGGCATTTCCAGAGTTTTTTCAACGGTAATGTTCATTCTCAGGCTTTCAATGCAATTTCATTTTACAGCCGCAAGATCTCCGCTTCTGGCAGCTTTTTTCATCTGGCCCTCGAGCTTTTTGATCTTTACCAAATGCTTGGCATTGAACGGAAGCGACGGATAGAAGCAGTTCGATTCATGGGTACAATAACAGCCGGCTCCGGCTTCCTTGCGTCGTTCCTTCATCAAGTCCGTTTTCCATGCAGCCTGGAAATTCCAATCGTAATCGCGAAGATTGAGCACATCCGGCTTGTTCTCGCAAGACGACAGAACGCCATTGTCATAGATGACCGCACCGGCGCTTCCCGCATAGCATTTTAGCTGAGCCTTGTTTTCTTCCTTTGTTTTCGCGATCAGGTCGTGCATGTAAATATCGACCGCGGACTTGAAGAATCCCTATTTGCCGCCATAGTTGTTTTTCAAGACGGAGTTCTTGGTGTCTTCAAGGATCATGTGAGAAAGCTCGGCGTATCGCTGGTGATCGAACTCAAGTTCCTTCGGATCGGCCGACGGCGGGCGAATATAGTTTATGTTTACTTTGTCCGGCTTAAGGTCGTATTTAAGAAAATCGTACCAATCGAAGATCGTATCTTCATTGGAATGCATCACGCACGTGCAAGTCTGAATATCGAGCCGCGGATATTGCTCACGCTTCATTTGCTGAAGGGTGCGAGCAGTGTGGATCGCCTTGTCCCAACTTCCTTCTTTTCGGCGAATCTTTTCGTGGGCATCTTTCATGCCGTCGATCCCGAGCGCGACGGTAACGTTCAGATTCGGACATTCATCCAAAATCCGTGTCACATCCGGAAATATTCTCTGGTGAATTTGCCCGTTCGACATGAGATAAACGGAATCCAGCTTGTTGTTCTCGTAGAACGAACGAACGATCTCGGGAAGGTCTTTTCGCGTAAACGGCTCGCCGCCGGCGAGCACAAGCACGCCAAGATTGCCGCCGAGCGTTTCCGAGATCCGGGCGATCTCGTCCGCCTTCATCTGAAGTTTCTTTCGCGGCCGGTCGTCGAGCTCTTCGGTAAAAAAACAGTGCGTGCATCGCATGTCGCAAACGCTTGTGACCAAAATATTCAAAAATACCGGCGAGATCGGTCTGCCGACGATAATGCTGGCGTACCGTTTGAAAATCTCTTTTGTCGTAAAATCCATTAAGTCCATTTTATTATCCTGTAAGTCCGAATCGCTATGGCTTTGATGCAGACACAATAATCCACTTAATAATTTACTTCATTTTTTGCTATTTCGCCAATTTTGACGGCCGCGTTAAACTGTCTGTATGTTCCGAAGGATTTATCTCGATAACTCAGCAACGACGCCAATTGACCCCGAAGTGATCGAGGCTATGATGCCTTACCTGACAGAAAAGTTCGGGAACGCATCGAGCATCCATCATTTTGGGCAGGAGACGCGTTCTGCTGTCGATAAGGCAAGGCATCAAATCGCGGCGCTGGTTAACGCCCGACCGAACGAAATCGTTTTCACTTCCGGCGGCACGGAATCCAACAATCTGGGTATTCGAGGACTTCTCGAGGCTTTCGGGCAGAAAGGCGGCAGTAATGGAGCGAGCCGACCGCACATAGTCACCTCCGCAATTGAACATTCGGCCGTCAAGAATGTCTGCGAAGATCTCGAAAAACTAAACTGCGAAGTGACTTATCTGCCGGTTTATGAAAACGGCATCGTACGCATCGAGGATGTAAAAGCCGCAATAGGGGAAGATACGATTCTCGTTTCGATTATGACCGCGAACAATGAGATCGGAACCATTCAGCCCGTCGAAGAGATAGGCAAACATATTCGCGAGCTTAGAAAAGGCGGAAAAAAGATCTGGTTTCACACGGATGCGGTTCAGGCTGCCGGAAAAATCAGCGTGGATGTCGAAGCCATCGGGTGCGATCTTCTGTCGCTTTCTGCACATAAGATACACGCACCGAAAGGCATCGGCTGCCTTTACATTCGCCGTGGGACTCGCCTGCATCC
>JBQTJB010000036.1:0-2178 GCA_052387555.1 Blastocatellia bacterium
GCCCCAAACGGCATTTTAACTAAACGAAAACCAACCGAGATCGAAACAGGAAACGTCGAATACGGCCTTCACATCGCTTCCGAGATCGCGCGTCTCGATCTCGGACAAACGATCGTCGTCCGCGCAAAAGCGTGTGTCGCCATCGAAGCCATGGAAGGAACCGACGCGACAATTCTGCGGGCGGGCGAGCTGGCAAACGGCAAGCTGACGGTAGTAAAGGTTGCGAAGCCCGATCAGGATATGCGGTTCGATGTGCCTGTAATCGGCTTGCCAACCATCGAAACCATGATAAAAGCCGGTGCGACATGCCTTTCGATTACCGCCGGAAAAACACTCATCTTCGACCGCGAAGAAATGCTGAATCTTGCGGACCGTAACCATATCTGCATTATAGGCTCCTGAAACGAAACCTTTTCATTGCATCTGCGTATCTGTTTTGCCCTATAACTACTACTTTTCGGAGAATCAATGAGAAAATCTTTATTCGTTTGCCTGCTGGCTATTGCTTTGCTCGTTCCGTCGGCTACTTTTGCACAGACCGTCAGGATCACCCTGGCCGAGCGAAAGATCGCCGAAACAATAACGTCGGCTCAAATCAGCAACTACCTCTATTTCATCGCTTCGGATGCCATGGGCGGACGCGACACGCCGTCATCCGGGCTGGATGTTACAGCCGAGTTCCTGAAAATGAACCTCTCACGCTGGGGCTTTAAGCCCGCAGGCGATAACGGCACATTTTTCCAGAACATTGCGTTAAGGCGCGAATCTATTGATCTGGTGAACACTGTCCTAAAGATCGACGATAAAACTTACGCTATCGGCGGCGATTTTTTCCGCCTTTCTGGTAATGGTTCCGGTACCGGTCAGCTTGTGTTCGGGCGCGACGGCTGGATGGTAAAGTCTAAAGGCGTCGATGCTTTTCAGGGCGTGGATGTGAAGGGAAAGATCGTCGTCGTTTTTAGCAGCGGCTTTGCCCAGAATACCCTCACGCCGCGTCCTGCGAATGTAACTCAGGATGATCTGAAAGGAACCAAAGGGGTCGATTGGGCCGACCCGATGGAACACGCAAAAATGAAAGGTGCCATCGGCCTGATCGTAATTGCTCCGCCGCAATTGGAAGCTGCATGGAGCCAGGTTCGAAATTTCTTTTCACGCGGCAGTACATTCCCCGAAAAACTTCGTGAGAATGCCGGTGTTCCGAGTACGCTGCCGTTGATGCTCGTTTCGCAAAAGGTCGGTAACGATATTCTCGCCGGCGAGTCCGGCGACAGAAATGCAGCCGCCGCTTTCGACATAAAAAAATCAGGCACGATCTCGGCTATGGCCAAGGTCGAAACGATAATGACACAGAACGTGGTAGCAATTTGGGAGGGACGCGACCCTGTGCTCAAGAACGAAATGGTTGCGATCGGCGCTCATTACGACCACGTTGGGACGAACCCGAATGCACCGGGCGACGACAAGATCTGGAACGGAGCCGACGACGACGGCTCGGGAACCGTTGCCGTGCTCGCAATTGCCGAGGCACTGGCAAAAGCGGCGGTGAAACCAAAACGCTCGGTGCTTTTCGTTTGGCACGCGGGCGAGGAAAAAGGGCTTTGGGGCAGCGAATACTTTAATAAATTCCCAACCGTAGATATAAAGAAAGTTGTTACTCAGCTGAACATCGACATGATCGGCCGCAGTCTTGATCCGGCCAAGATCATCAAATGCGACCGTCCGGGCAAACCATGCAATGAAGAACTTTCAAAAGCGGACGAGATATACGTGATCGGTTCCGAAATGATGAGCACGACGCTTGGGACGGTCACAAAGGGAACCAATGCAGGTTATCAGAACCTTTCGTACAACTATAAGTACGATGACCCGAAGGACACAAACAGGTTCTTTTTCCGCTCGGATCATTTTCATTACGCCGTTAACGGAATCCCCGTGGTTTTCTGGTTCGACGGCGTTCACGAAGATTATCACCAGCCGAGCGATCACCCGGACAAGATCGACTACAAAAAGATGGAAAAGGTCACGCGAACGATCTTCCTGACTTTGTGGGAATTGACCGACCTGCGAGAAAGGCCAAAAGTGGATAAACAATTGCCGCCGGAACTGACCGAGAGGTAGAAAAGAAAGAGGCCGTCTGAAAATCCGGCAGATTAAGACGCGGCAAGAAGTCGGGATTCA
>JBQTJB010000037.1:0-3842 GCA_052387555.1 Blastocatellia bacterium
TTCTTATCTAAAAATTTTTCTGATTACGGTTTCCAGACTGAAAACGGAACAACAACCAGAAGCGTTATCGGCGGTGTCACAATTTAAAGAGCCATTTGTTTTGCAAAATCTGAAAGACGCCATCGAAAAGGACTTCAGGACAAAACATTCGGCGAGTGACTATGCCAAAGCCTTAAATATCTCGGCGAAGGCCCTGGCTAAGATAACCAAGACCCATTTCAACAAGACCTTGACGGAACTGATCTCCGAAAGAATTATTATCGAGGCGAAGCGTGAGTTGTATTTAACCAATAAGGCGATAAAAAGCATCGCATACGACTTAGGGTATGAAGACGAGTATTACTTCAGCCGGTTTTTTAAGACGAACGCAAACGTATCGCCGCAAGTGTTTCGTGAGACGGTCGGCTTTGCGCGAGGCTCTGCACAACCTTCGTCCTATTCTTAATAGATATCATTGCCGCGGCTCGATAGACGCCACGAAAGAAGTCACGGTTAGGTTGTTCTATACAACTTTTGCGTTCTCTGCATCTTTGCGTGAAAATCTCCCTTTATGACTACACGCGTTCGTTTTGCACCCAGTCCCACGGGCTACCTTCATATCGGTTCCGCAAGAACCGCACTTTTTAATTACCTTTACGCACGCAACACCGGCGGAAAGTTTCTTCTTCGAATTGAAGACACTGATCTTGCACGTTCGACCGAGGAATCAACGCGCTCGATACTCGACGGTCTCGAATGGCTTGGTTTCGCGCCGGACGAAGAGATCGTCTTTCAATCAAACAATGCTGACAAACACCGTGCGACGGCCAAAAAGCTACTCGCCGAGGGCAAGGCATATCGCGATTTCACGCCAAAGGAGGCGCCGTCCGACGCAAATGTAAAAGACACGATCAAAGACCGCGCGCGTGCGCAGCAGGGCGAGAAGAATATGCGGGACAATCCGTACCGCGATCTTCCACACGCGGAAAGCGATGCCCGTGCCGCCTCAGGTGAGCCGTTCGCGATCCGTTTGAAAGTTGCAGAGAACGGAAAGACCACATTCGAGGATGCCGTTTATGGTCTGCAGGAACGCGATTACAAGGAAACAGAAGATCTCGTCCTGCTCCGCTCGGACGGGCATCCGCTCTACAATCTCGCCGTCGTGTGCGACGACATTGAAATGGAGATCACGCACGTCATTCGCGGGCAGGATCATCTAACAAACACGCACAAGCAAATTCTCATTTACGAAGTTCTTGGCGTGACACCGCCGGTTTTCGCACATTTGCCGCTAATAATGGCGCCGAATAAGGGTAAACTCTCAAAACGCAAGCATGGCGAGGTCGTTTCGATGACCACTTACCGCGACGCCGGTTTTCTGGCCGCCGCATTTCGGAATTTTCTCGCGCTGCTCGGTTGGTCAGCCGGTGAAGAAAAGGAGATATATTCGCTTGAAGAATTGGTCGAGAAATTCTCACTCGACGGCATTCACCGCTCAAATGCCATTTTCAATTTTAAGGAAGACGACCCGCGCCACTGGACCGACGACAAAGCCATTTGGATGAATGCCGAGTATATTCGCACAATGCCGCTCGCCGATCTTCTGCCGTTCGTCAAAACAGAATTAAAAGCACACAAACTCTGGCGCGATGAGTACGAGGAATCTGCAGGCTCCCCTTCTTACGAAGGAGGGGTGGCAGTTGCTTCGGCTGACGGGGCTGTTCTCTCTTCGCGCTGTTGGTACGAAAACACCATCGACCTCATCCGCGCCCGCTTTTTCACACTCAAAGATTTCTCGGCGCAGGGCCGCGCATATTTCAGCGAAGACTTCGACTTCGACCCGGCCGCGATCGAGAAAAACCTAAAAAAGTTTCCCGATCTAAAACAGTGGCTTCCAGAACTCGCCGACCGCTTTGAGTCAGAATTCGAGGCAGAAACACGACCGGTAGGGAGTGTGCCTGATAGCGACAATGCCAATTTAGCGTTTACTGAAGAGAACATCGAAACCGTCGTCAAAGCCTTCACCGAAGAAAAAGGCACAAAGCTCGGCGTCATCATGAACGGCGCCCGCACACTTCTAACCGGCGTCGCCGTCGGTCCGTCAATGCTTTCGGTTTTTGAAACGCTTGGTAAAGAGAAGTCAGTTCTCAGACTGCGAAGCCAAATGGCGTGGCGTCAATAATTATGTCCTCTGAAATTGATCGGAGCTTTCGTGCAATTGTTGGTGTGTTTTTTATTTCGTTTGGCATCGCAGGACTTCAATCTTGTTCGGCTCGTATAGAAAAGAAAACGTCGATCGATCCGGTAAAAGTGTCTCCGGATAAATTCAAGATACTTCTGGAAAATGACCACGTGAGAGTTGTCGAATACGCTCTCAAGCCCGGCGAAAAGGATAATTGGCACACTCACCCTGCAAAAACATCTTATGTCGTATCGGGCGGTAATCTGAAGATCAGGATTGAAAACGGTGAAGAGATCAGTGTTGAGGAAAAAACCGGTGCCGCGGCATGGGCGGAGAAACTCGGCAAACACTACGCCGAAAATGTTGGCGACACCTATGTTGTAATACTCCTGCCCGAGATCAAGGCACTGTAATAGACCGTTTTTGCATCCACGTACGACTGACTGTTAACTACGGCAACTCGACATTCGCCCGGTCGATGTAATCGTCGGGCCAAGTTGTATAATATTGATGTATGAAAGAATTTAATTCAAACATCGAAAAAGACACACTCAAGAACAAGAACTTTCGCAAAGTCTTGCACACCGAGCAGCACCGACAATTAGTGCTGATGAGCCTCAAGCCAAGGAAGAGATCGGTGCTTAGGTGCATGCGGAGAATGATCAGTTTCTAAGATTTGAAGGCGGGAAAGGGCGTGTGATCATTGACAAGACGACCAACAACTTCAAGGACGGCAATGCCGTCAAAATGCCCGCCGGTGCCAAGCACAACGTCATCAACACCTCGAAAACGTAAGCACTCAAACTTTACACGATCTACTCGCCGCATCACAGAGACCAGATCGTCCGCAAGACCAGGGAAGAGGCCGAAGCGAACGACGTAGAATTTGACGGCAAGACAACTGAGAAGATTAAAAAAATAATACTTTAAACCTCAATCACCCTGCGTCTCACCGGCGATGAGAGCACGATAGTCGTTGTTGTTATCCCATAAGGCACGAGGCGATCAATAACCTCTTGAAGATGTTCGACCGAGGCCACGGCTACTTTCATTATGAACGAATCTCCGCCGGTTCCACGGTGGCATTCGAGCACCTCGTTCGATTCTTGGGCAACCTCGATAATGTGGCTGTAATCGACGCCGGTGATGCTCATGCGGACGAATGCCGTGATCGGCAAACCGACCTTCGCTGTATCGATCTCGGCACGGTAGCCGTTTATGATATGCGCGTCTTCCAGTTTGCGGACGCGTTCGATTACGGCCGGCGTCGTCAGCCCGACGCGGCGGCCAAGCTCGGCGTAGCTCGTCCGAGCGTCTTCCTGTAGTTCCTTCAATATCTTTCGGTCAATTTCGTCGATCATGTTTTCCTGCATTTACTGCTTTACATCTAGAATAAAAAGAGAACATAGATTATTAAGCGAACATAGCAAATAAACTGATAATCTAAAGTTATTATATCATATTTACTCACATTCATTATTCAGTAAATTTATTCTTTCCATTAAAATAACTTATTCTCAGATAACCAATTTTCCCGCCTGCAAGTATTTATGAAAGGAGCTGTCATGCTAACCGAAACCGCCACGACAACCGCCGAAGCCGATTTTGCCATCGAGAATTTCCGCGTCTCAGACTAAGACCTACATGAGTTCAAGGATATGAAGTTCTAGAACATCAACGA
>JBQTJB010000038.1:0-5541 GCA_052387555.1 Blastocatellia bacterium
GTTCGGCGTGATCTGATAGATCGCTGTCAGCCCCGGTTCGACGCGATTGACCGTGTTGAGCCTCGCACCGCCCGGAGCAAGCGGATCGGCCTCACGCGTTCCGGTGTTGGACGCAACTACGGTTGGAATGAGCTCGAGCGTCCGTCCCGCAAAGATGCCGTCAAGCCCGCTCAGTTCACCCATCTGCGAAAAAATATTAGGATTGTCCCGCGAGATCGGCATCCACGAAACATCTTCTTTTTTGCGCGCGATCGAACGAAACAAATGCAGTCCCCACGACTTCTTTTCATTTATCTGAAAACGCAGCGTCCTAAACGGAATGCGAGCCTCGACCGTGTAGCCTTCCGGATCAACTATACCCTTCGATTCGTAAACACCGTCCCACGCCAGACTGCGATCGCCCTCCGAAAAAATGCCGTCTTCCTGAATGCCTAACGGGTTGAATCTAAATGCGTAAGCACGCCGCCGGTCGTCGAAAGTATCCAGCCAAATCGCGACAAAATCATCACCGCCAGAGACGCTGTCGCGCTTCGATATCGGAGCCCTGATGCCCGACGGATCGGAATCAAATGCTCGAAATGCGATGTACAAATTCTCGCGGTCATACATCAGATAAACCTCGGTCCGCTCAGTTCCGGGAGTTTCCTTTACCGGCTCGATCTGCGACGTGATCTCCAACCGCTTCGCACTTTTCCATTCGTCAATCGACATCACGCCGTCGATCTTCGGCGGCTCATCGGCCCGAGTGATCTCGAGCACACTCTGAGCGTTTGACCAAAACGTCAAAGCAAGAATCAGCAAGGCCACTCGATAAATCATGCTAATTTCGCAGACTTGTAGCATGAGTTACGATCACTCGCCATTTGCCTTTTACTTTGTAGAAAACCGCCGTCCATTGAAAAGTGCGTTTTTCGCTTCCGAACAAAAGCGTGGTTTTGCCGACGGCGGTCGCTAAGTTTTTATTGAAGACATTAACTTTAATCTCCTCCGGCTCAACATCTTCGATGGTCGGCTCACCCTTCATGAAAAAATCGATCCTTTCTTTTTTGCCATCGACCATTCCGCTTGCATGTGTATGTGTAAAGCCGTCGGCAAAGAACCTCCCGAGGTTGACCCGATCCTTTGCCAAGACGGCTTTACGAATGTTGGTGCGAAACTCGATGATCTCCAGCATGATCTTTGAGTTTCCGTCCTGTGCAGAGACGGAGATCTCCAACAAAACCAGAACCAATGGAACGTAGAAAATTCTCATTTGGACACCTCGCACAACTTCTGCTCATCACAGAGCCAAACACGGAGCAACTCGACCACTCCTTTCTTTCCATCTCCGACGTACTGTTCGCGTTTTAGCTTGTACTCTTCGAATGTCTTTAGAGCTTTTTCTTTCAGCTCCCGATCCTCCGGTTTCTCTTTGTGTCCTTTTGGAACCGCATACACAAAGCGATTGCTGGCACTTGCGAACGTCGGAATCGAATAAAAGTCCCGTTCCACGAACTTTCCTGAGAACTCTTCTTCATCTGCTGCTTGCACAAAGTATCGAATTGCGTATTCCGGATAGCCGAAAAGATAGCCATAGCCGCCAAATCTCGCGCCGGTCTCATCGTATTCAATCGCAAAGAGTACTTGAAGAGGATGAGATTTCTCCGTTATCGCCCAGCGATCAAAGAAGTCAGAGCGTGTTTTGATCATGGCGGCTAGGCTAGGGCGATGAAAAACGAGGGCTTCAGAAAATCGCTTTCCATCAAAAGTTTTTGCAAAATGCTGAACGTCAGCAAATATCTCGTCACCGCACTTAAATTGAGCGAGAATTTCTCTAGTTTCGTTTATATCGGCGAGCTTCTGTCGTCGTTCAGCCCGTTTCTTCTCGTCTCGCGGCGGACGCACCTCGATCTGAAAATTAGCAAAACCGCTCGACATCGGTTTTAGCCCGCCGACTATTGTGTAGAGTGCCTCAGAATCAAGAGCTTTGAGCAACAGATCATTTGCTTTTGCGCGCTTTTCTGCCGGCAGCCGTTCGAGTGGAAAACATTCAGCACGTTGTGCGGACGCCGCGTTTGTCAGCGCTAGAAACGCTGCAAATAGGACAATTACTTTCATACAACTTCCTTTTTTCAGTCAATCGAATCCTAGATCAGTGAGCCTTTTTGGTTGACTCTGCTCAGTTAGGCATCTCCTGGCTCCAGAGTATCCTGCCACTGGCATCGATCCAGTGGTGGCGATGGTTCTCAGTTACAACCTGCGCAACCCCGCCGCTGAACTCTTTTGCCTCGTTGAACTGCGGCTCGATTACCATCCGACCGGTCATATCGATGTAGCCCCATTTGCCACCTCTCTTCACGGCAAGGCGCCCTTCCTTAAAGCCGGTCGCGGTCTTTTCAAGGGCCTGAGGCTGGATGACGATCTTGCCCTTCTTATCGATCCACGCGGATTTTTTGTCGATCTCGACCATCGCGAGCCCTTGAGAAAACATATACGTAAAATCGAACTGCGGCTTGATCGCCCAATTGCCTTTTAGGTCTATGTATCCGTATTTTCCATTCAGTCTGGTTGCGGCCAGCCCTTCGTTAAAGCCCATCGTATTCTCGAATTGCGGCTTGATTACGACCTTGCCTGTCTTGTCGATGTAACCGTATTTTCCGTCTTCGCGGACCCAGAAGAGCGCCATTGCCTTGTCTTTGGTCTGAGCGAATGTGACGCTCGAAAAGGCAAAAAGTACTGCGATCAAAATTGGTTTTTTCATGTTCTATATCTCCTTAAATGTTCTAAAACAATAACTTGAGCGAAAACTGAAGCGAACGAGGTCCGCCGACTTGATACAGCGAGTTGAACCCATTACTCGGACTTGTGGACGACGTTCCACTTAAACTACGACCGAGCATCGTCGTCGCCTCGCCAAATCCTGCAAATCCAAACGAGGCGGCCGGAAATCCGAAATTAGGTGTGTTGAAAACGTTGAAGGCCTCGCCGCGAAATTGAAACCGCAACTTCTCCGTCAGCGAGAATGTTCTGCGAATCGACAAATCGATCTGCTGTTGGCTAAAGCTGCGGAGCGAGTTACGTCCAAGCGTTCCTTGGAAACCTAGCTGCGGAGCCGAGAACGCGGCGGCGTTTAGCTTTCGGCCGCCCGGCAGACTTGAGTCTACGAGCCATATCGGAACTCCGCCAAGCAGATTCACGCGCCGTGTCGTGCCTATATTCAGCGGATCAAAACTCTGCGATATCACTGAGAACGGCAGGCCGCTGCGGGCACGCATTATCGAATCAACCGCCCAACCGCCGAAGATGGCTTTGGTTAGAGAATTTGCTTTCCAAGTTGGCAGATCATATGAGATCGCCGCAGTAAAATTATGTCGGACATCAAAATTCGCGGGCCCGCGTTCGAGTCCCGTCGCGGCGTTCTGAAGCGGAATTCCGGTGATCGTCTCATCCGAAACATCATCGATCGCTTTTGCCCACGTGTATGAAACGATCGTCTGTAGACCTTTCATAAATCGGCTCTGAAACTGCGTCTGCATTGCGTGATAGTCAGAACTTGCCCCGTTGCGAGTGATCGAAACCGCCGACCCATTTAGTATCTGAGTTCCGTCGTTTAGTAGTGCCGGATTCGGCCCGAAGATCGCCGGGTTTATCAAGACCACGGGCGGCGGATTTGCGGCCGGTGAACACGCGGCAGTCAGTGGGTTTGGCGCGGGTGTACAAAATCTTGCGCGAACAAAACCTGAGTTGAAATTCTGAAGCTGCTCATTTCTCAGAAGTTCGCGACCGGCTGCCCCGACATATGAGACGGTCAGGGAATTATCCCTGCCAAACCCTTTTTCGACCGATACGTTCCACTGTCTCGTATATGGCAGCTTCAGATTCGGATCAAAGAAAAAGAAGTTTGCCGAATAAGGCGGCGGTGAAGCATCGAGAAACGGCAGCGGTTGAAGATCGATTTCGTTGGCCGGAAAACGAAGCTGTGCCGGGTTGGTGATGGTCTTATTCGAGTTGTACGGGTAGCTCGTGGAGCCGCGAAGAGCCGTACCTGTACCCAAGTCATAGTAAATACCGAATCCGGCTCTTGCGACGAGATCCAATTTCTCGGAAACTGTGAACGCAACGCCAACTCTTGGAGCGAAGTTCTCATACTCGTTCTTCCACTGTTTGGTGCCTGCGCGTGCAAGCGTTGCGGTCAGCAGATTGTCTATACCGCTGATCTGAAAGGGCAACCGATCGCCTGAAAGCGGCGGATTGAATTCCCAACGGAGTCCCCCTGTAAGCGTCAGTCTTTGGTTTACTCGCCATGTGTCTTGCGCGAATAAGGACAGGTTTTCGACTTTGAAATCGGTGATCGGAGCAAGAGCTTGAACACTGATGCTGTTAGGAATGCCGCTCGCACGTGCCGCAACGGTCGTGAAATTATACGTGATCCCAAGTGCACGAGAATCGACCTTTGGCGTTAGACGGCGATAATCTACGCCGAATTTCAGCTCGTGATTCCCGACGATCGTTGTCAGATTGTTGACGATATTGATCTGCCGTTGCTTTGTGCCGATCGTCTTTCCTTGCGTTAGATTTGCCGACGAAATGTTGCTGCCGCCCGTTCCAAGCACGATACTGACCGACGCATTTTCGGGCGGCGCAAAACTGGGAAACAGCAGGCCATTATCCGGCAGACGTGAACCATCGACCCCGATCCCTTCGAACAAGAACAGCCCGCGGGTGTAGCTATAATTTACACGAAGATCGTTGACCAACTTCGACGAGAATGTCTGTGTCGAACCGACCGTCAGTGTACGAATGTTGTTCTCGTAAGCGTTGTTCTGGCTCGGGAACGCCCGGAATCTTTGGCTCGACGGTGCTTCGTTGAATCGCCCAAATACGTTGACCTTTTCTGCGATCTTTTGATCGATACGGAAACTTAATGCATCAACTTTTGATGGATAGGACAAAGCGGCCACGTACCGCTCGGTATCCGCCGGATCGCCCGCGACGAATGGCGAATTTGGCAACGGAAATGCGTCGAGCACTTGCTTGAACGGCCCAGTCGCGGCAGCCCGAGCCGATCGTGATGGAACGCGGGCAAGCAGTACGCTCGTCTGAGGCTGAGTGAGTCGAAGTCCTTCGTAACTAACGAAGAAGAAAGATCGATCCTTGCCGTCCCAAATTGCCGGAACGCCCTCGCCAAACCGTAAGAACTTCAGTTTGCCACCAAACGTGCCGCCGTAATTGTTCTGCCGCAAAGCGCGTCGGTCGCGGCCGGCTCGATTCTCGAACCAGTCATTAGCATCTAATTTCTCGTTGCGGAAATAGTTGAACAGCGAACCTGTGTAATTGTTCGTACCCGAACGAGTCACGAGCGATATCTGCCCACCTGGTTGACGTCCAAACTCTGCACTGTAGCTCGAAGTCTGTACGCGAAACTCCTGAACGGCATCGACCGACGCTAACGTATTAGTACCGCCAAAAATCGACAATCCCGGCAAACTTCCGGCCGCCTGCTGATAGAACTGAAAATTCGTACCACTGCCGATATTCCCCGAAACGCCGTCGACGCTGAAG
>JBQTJB010000039.1:0-3912 GCA_052387555.1 Blastocatellia bacterium
ACGCCACCTTATCGCCATAGCCAATGCCCATTTCGGCAAGCGCGTTTGCCACTTTGTTGGACATCGCATCAAGCTGCCCATAGGTCAACCGGGTATCACCCAAAACGATCGCTTCCTTTTGCGGAGCAAGCCGCGCGTGGTGCGTTACTATCGAGGCCAAATTCAGTATAGTTACACTATTTTTCATACCCACTACTAACCGCCAATAATTTAACTTGTGGTTTCGCGAACAAATCCAACCGATAACCGTACTTGAATCTTGAATTAGAAGATTAACACAACCCATGGGAAATCGTAATTATCCAGCTTGTTTCAAATTTTGGGGTAAGAAGTTGTTTTTTTGACTAATTTCTCTCATTTCTTTATGCTTTATGTATTCACCAAAACAACAAATTCAGCTTTCGAAACAGTTTCAATATGTACATTACGAAGTCATGGTCAATAATCACTTTTCGTACGCTTACCCAAATGGCTCAACTCTTTGTTCTCCTTTCTATTTCCACCGTTTTGGGGATCGGCGGAACCGGCGGCGGCGCTGACTATACGGGACAATTCAACGCTGCGCTTGTCGCAAACACTGAAGAGTTTGAACGTGTGGTGCTAAAAGGCTCGACTGTGGGTTTATGGAAGGCCGCCGGATCTTTTGCCGCGAATGCTCATTTTTCCACGGGACAACTTATTAACCCGCTAACAGGCGAGTTTTCCATCCGCACTTTACTTGTCGAGGAGGAAGGTGAGGATCCTGTTTTATTTGTCGACTTAAATGGCGACAACACTTTTGCGACAGGCGAAAAGCAAGCTTTTCAACAAGCCAAGACCGACAATCCTTATCTCTGGCATACCACCGTATCACTTGAGATGAAAGGAGGGTTTTTCACATCCTGCCCGATATTCGTGCGCTATCTTAAGTCCGTGCGGGTTGATAAAATGACCCGTGAAGACCGCCTGATCACACAGTCGACAGAGGTCTTTGCTCGCGGCGCCGTCGATGTAAAAGGCAAGAAAATACTTGTTCAATACGCAGTGTTGGCCGGCGGGAAAAAGGTAAATCATCAGGAAGGCTGGCTGGGGATAGATGCTGACGGCAATGGTCTGATCGACATGGATAACCTTTCCCCCGAGGCCGCAAAGGCCGACAAAGAATCGGTAATTTTCCGTGTGGGTGATACGTACATCTCGACCAAAAAAGCTGATGTCTCGAAAAACCAGATCATACTTCGCGAACACGATGCAAAGGAGTATAAGCGGCTTGAGCTTTATCTCGGAAAGGAATTCCCTGACTTCGGATTTTCCGATTTTGATGGGAAAAAGCGTAAGTTTTCGGAGTTTCGCGGCAAGTACGTGCTATTGGACATCTGGGGTTTTTGGTGCCCGCCGTGCCGTAAGGAACTGCCGTATATTCGTGAAGCACATAGACGATTCCGTGGCAGGAATTTGGAAATAATAGGCCTTAATACTGATGCCGATTACACCATAGATTCGATGAAAAAAGGCCTGCGGGACAATGGCATGTTGTGGACTAACGCAAGGTTTGACAGCGTGGTCGAATTTCTGCGTTCCGGTCTTCGAATCAGCTCTTTTCCAACGACGTTCCTGATTTCACCGGAAGGAAAAATAATATCGATGAGCCGGCAAGAAAGAGATGAACCCGATCTGCGAGGCGAAGATCTTTTGGAAAGTCTGGATGAAGCGCTCCCGGACTAGTTTTTTGGCTGGAAGTTTATCGTTTTGCTTGATCTGGTTTCCAACCCTCTTTTCTGGATCGAATGCACTTGAAACTTGTCCATTTGCTCCGGGAAGTCGTTTCTGAAATGCCCACCTCGCGACTCGTCACGCCAGAGGGCTGCCCGGGCAACTAGCAAAGCCAGCGTAACAAAATTTCGTGACGAAGTGCTCAAGTTGGAGCCTTCTATCTGTTCAAATTCTGAAATCGCTCGTTTTATACCGTCTCTGTCACGTAAGATCCCAACGCGTTCCCACATCACTTTCTTGACTCTCTTCTTTACCGCCGTAGAAATTGCGGATTGCGGATTGCGGATTGCGGATTCCGAGGATTTAGATTGTCCACTGTCGATTGTCCTATTTCCATTGTCGTCCGCCGCCGCTTCGCCCGCTCTCGCTCCGAATACCAGGCCTTCAAGCAAAGAATTGGACGCTAACCTGTTAGCTCCGTGAACGCCGGTACATGAAACTTCGCCGGCGGCGTAAAGTCCGGCGACAGTGCTTCGGCCCCAAAGGTCTGTTCGGATGCCGCCCATGCAGTAATGCGAAGCGGGCGAAACAGGCAGCATGTCCTTCGCAATATTCAGGCCGAATACAGCGCAGGTTTCGTATATCTTCGGAAAGCGATGCCGCAGAAAGTCCTCGTCCAGCGCGGTCATGTCGAGGAAGACATTACGCGACCCGGTTTTGCGCATTTCGGCGACGATCGAACGCGAAACAATGTCACGCGGAGCGAGTTCGAGCCGTTCATCATACCGTTCCATAAAACGCTCGCCGTTAATATTTCGCAAAACGCCGCCTTCGCCGCGCATTGCTTCGCTAAGCAAAAATCTCGGCGCATTTTCAATGCTCAGGGCTGTCGGGTGAAACTGAATAAATTCCATGTCGGCCATCTCGGCACCGGCAAAATAAGCCATCGCCATTCCGTCGCCGGTCGCGACAGGCGGGTTCGTGGTGTGCAGATAAAGCTGTCCCGCGCCGCCGGTACAAAGAATGACAGCCTTTGCGAAAATTTCACGCGGTGCACGAAGTATCGGATCGAGAAACCGCACGCCGACACATCGGCCGTCTTGAACAATAAGGCTCTCAGTGTTGGCAAATGGAAGCAGATTGATCGAATTTTCCCGGCGGGCACGGGCAATAAGCGAACGCACGAACTCCTTTCCGGTAGAATCGCCATGAGCGTGGAGAATTCGCCGCCTTGAGTGAGCAGCCTCTTTTGTAAAAACGAGCTTTCCGCCTTCGCGGTCGAACTCGGTTCCCCAATCGATAAGTTGTTTTATGTATTTCGTGCCTTCAGTGACGAGCGTTTCTACTGCCTTTTCATCGCAAAGCCCGGCACCGGCAACCAATGTGTCGTCCTCATGAAGTTCGGCTTCATCGTCGTCCGAAAGCACGACGGCAACGCCGCCCTGGGCATATTCCGTGTTCGATTCGCTTGCCTTGTCTTTGGTCAAAACGGTGACGTCGGCTCCGCTTTCGGCAAGCGAGATCGATGCTCGTAAGCCGGCCACACCGCTGCCAATAACGATAAACTCCGTAACCATTAACGAAAGGATAAAGGATGAAGACGAAAGGATAAAATCACTCCTCAATCTTTATCCTTTCGCGGCATCCGTTCCGTGGTGATCCGAAGCCTTATAAAGCCCTTCGTACGCGCCTTTGCGAAGATCGATGCCGTATTCGGCATACGCCTTGAGGCAGCAGAGCATTTGTCCCCAGCCGAAGCAGTTCAAATATGAACTTTCCAGATCGGCCTGCGTCTCACGCCAGCCGGTTTCGTTGATGCGGACGATGGTGTCGTTGCCGCTCGCTTCGAACTGTATCTCAACGCGGGTATTTAGGCCTTTCGCTCCTTCCCAGCCAAGCACGATCAGTTCGTTTGGTACAACTTGTTTGACCTCAACCGGAAACTTTAGCTTTTCGTCGCCGGGATTGTCGGCAAATGCCCATTCTACGGTCGTGCCTTCGTCAAGCGGAGCGCTTGCGCCGCCATTGGTGAAATAGCCGCTCAGTTTTTTTGGGTTGTAAACCGCGTCGAAAACTTCACTGGCCGGTTTCTGAATTTTTGTTTGCACTTTGAATTTTAGTTCCATTTTACCTCTCCATTTCGCACTCGAATTATCAATTGCAATTGTTAGTTATCAATTGATTCAGCGTCGAGTATATGTTATAATTCTACAACATGTC
>JBQTJB010000040.1:0-8226 GCA_052387555.1 Blastocatellia bacterium
GGGCGGGACGGGTACCGAGGCGGAAGGACGGTAATTGGCCTCATTACAAGATCACGCCGCCGGAGAACAACTACGCTGCGGAGGTATTTTCAATGGTTCGTGAATGGATAAAGCACGACCCCGAGATGCAGGCCGACCGGCTGCATCTTGTAAATATGTGCTGCGCTCCAGCGTCTATGCAGCCAATCGGGATAATCGGCGCGCCAAAGCCCAAAACTCTTGTTGCCTGATTACATATCCACTTCAAAAAAGAAAAAACCCCGCCAATGTAAGTTAAGGCGGGGCTTTTTGTTTCAGAGTTCTGAAATAGCTATTTCTGCGAAACGCTGCTGGCCCCGGATGTTTTCTTTACCACGTCGCTGGCGCCTCCGCTGTAAACGATCTTGCTTGCTCCCGAAGCGTCCGAACGGATAGATTCGGTTGCAAAAACGCTGACCTTGCTTGCGCCGCTTGCGTCGATGCTTGCGGCACGCGCTTTAAGATTCTCAGCGTCGATATTGCTTGCGCCGCTGACGTCGACCACGAGTTTGTCGGTTTCGCCCGAAAGGTTGATCTTTGAAGCACCACTTGTATCGATCTCAAGTCCCGTGTTTTTGACGTCGGAAAGTGAAACTTTCGAAACACCGGACGCCTCGATTTTCTTAATATCGGGAGCCGAGATGCGAAGCCTCAGCGTTGAGTGAGACTTGATCCTTTTATCAGTTGAAATTTCGAGCACGCCGCCGTTAACCTCTGTCTTGATGTGTTTTAGAAGATTGTCGTCGGCCTCGACCTGGACGCTAAAATCCTTTTGCGCAACGATCTCTATATGAAACACGCCGCTGACATCTATTGAGTTGAATCCAGTAAGATCACGGGTTTCGGTTACGACGTTACCAGAGCCTTTTTCGCCGCCAAGATTGAAAGAAACATTGAAAATACGTTCGCTTGCCTTGCCAAACGAGAATAAATTCGAGAAAACGACGCCGATCAGCACCGCCACAATAAAAACTATAATTCCGATCTTTTTCATTTGTCCTCCAAGGGAGAAAACGTTAGCTGTGAGGTATGAACGGTTTTACTGAGGGAAAAGTTCGGAGAAAAATTTAATTGGGAAAGAAAAAGAAGTCCAGTCGCTACCGCCTCCGGTTCTTACTCATGTTTTAGGGTTTTGGGATTATTGTCGATTGCCATGCGACGGCTTGCCATTTGCCTTTGCGTTTTATGAAGGTGCCGGTGTTCAGGTATTGGGAAACGGTAATTTTGCCGTCTCCAGTCGTCGTTCCGATAAGTCGAAAAGCGACGACCGCTGCCTTGCCGTATTGTTGGATGCGAATGTCTTCGGCGGTGTAAAAAGTTGCTGGATCGTTCGGTTTGGGAGCTGGTGCAGAACGGACGCCTTTCATCAACTCTACCTTGCCGATCCGCACACCCGCTGAACGAGTGTAGATAAGATCATCTGCCCAGAATCTGTTGTGGATTGCGGCATTATTGCGACCGGCACCGGCGAGAAATTCGTTTAGCATTCGCGTAAGTTCAGCGGCGTCCTTTGTTGATTGAGCCAAAGATACAAGCGCAGACGACAACATAACCATCGCACAGAAAAACAGTAGTTTCATTACAAAACCTCACCCCTCATCGTCATCCGCAAAGGCTTCGGGATTGCAGGTCGGGCAAAGCGGATGAACCTCAAGGATCGTGTCGCTGTCGTCCTTAACCAAAACCTGACAGATTTCGCACACAGCATTGCGGTGCATGCAGGAAAGATCGTACGCCGTTCCACCCTCGCGTTCCGTGACAAATTGCACGGTTGTTTCCTTACGGCAAATTCCGCAGGTTACGGCATTACCCACATCGATAGTATTCATTGTTCACCTCTGATAAATTTTGTAGATGTTAACACGGAAAGTGCCGAAAATGTTGAATAGCCAGCAGCAGACGAAATGGTTGGTTTATACCCGATACGGTTGAGAAACAAAGTCAATTAGTGGAATAACCAGTGAAACCCGTGTTTTTAAGCTACGGAACGGTATTTGCTACCCAATATTTATAACTATCTGCTGTAAATCTGCGGCACTAAAAAAGAGGAAAAAAACATGCGTATAACATATTTCACGAATTTTACGGCTGCTTTGTCGTTGGGTTTTGTGTTGATTTTGGGAAGTAATACCGCAATTTCCGGTCAGCGGTGGGAAAAGGGTGATGACGAACACCGTAGGAGTGATCGCGAAGCACGTCGACAACAAATCGAAAGTGACAGAAAGTCACAGGATCAACAAGAGCGCAGCGACTGGGAATCCCGTCGGCAGCAAGAGTGGAGCGACCGTAGATCACGAAATCAACAAGACCGCAGCGATTGGGGATCACGTCGGCAGCAAGAATGGAGCGACCGGCAATCAAGGCGCCAGCAGCGTTCAAGCGATTGGGAATCACGTCGGCAACAGGAATGGAGTGATCGTAGATCGCGAGAGCAACAGTACTACAGCGACCGCGAATCGCGTCGCCAGCAGCAATGGAGCGATCGGAATTCACGCCGGCAACAAAAATGGAGCGACCGCAAATCCCGTCGTGATCGCGATGACGACGATGACAATGAAAATGGATATTACGATTACGGCAAAAATCGCATCAATTGGAAAGAACAAATTCTCCGAACGGTAATCGGCAATGTGATCGGAAACCGTCGCGGCGGGGACTTCAGAATTGAACAGCGACCGTATTATTACGGTACTCCATACAATTATGGCTATAACAGAAGACCGTCCCATGACGATATTCCGCAATATGGTCAGTACAACCCGCAACCTGTTTACAATAACTACGGTTCGCCTTACGGTAATAATCTGCCCGCAAATGATTTTCTAAACAGCTTGCCGATAGTAGAACTCATCGGTCAGTTTGGTGGGAATGATTTTATCTCCGAACTTTTGGGCAATTTCCTTGCCCAGGGCTATGACGAAGGTTTTATTGCGGCCACAAACGCACGCAGTAACGCTTACGACAACGAAAATTATGAAGATCCTTATGCCGCCGAGGGTGGAATCTACGATAGTTGTTCGACAAGCATGGCAGACAACCGACGAATTTTTAGCGAGGGTTACGAGCTTGGCTATCGCGACGCAATGGCTGGACGGCAAGATTATGACCCGATTGAGAATGGCAACACCGATTTGGTAAGCCTGTTGTTGGGCACCGTGCTCGGCGAAAGTTAATTTAATTGCAAGGCCCCGTTTATTTGAGCACTCGTTTGGACGGGTGCTTTTTACGCTCTACAAGGGCTTCATTCGGTTACATTGTTTGCTTAACGATCACGGCTCGACCATCTCTTTACGCAGGCGGTTCTGACAGTTAGCGTGCGTAAATATAAAACTGAATTGCCTGCAGTAGGCCGATAAAGAAACCGAATAGAGCGCCGAAAAGTTCGATCGTGCGGAGATGTTCCCTGGCTACTGACATGACAAGAGCCTCGAGCTTTTCAACCGGGTAGTTCATTATTTTCGTGCGGACAACGCCGCCGACGTCAAACTCTTTTATGGCTTCGGGCAGCTTTTCGCGGATTGCGGCGATGATCGTGTCAGCGAAAGATTCGCTAGCGGAAAGAAGTTTGTCCTCGGCGATATTGTCGGAAAGCCGGCCGATAGGAGCGGACAAAAGCTGTTCGATCTGGCGCGAGAGCATGTCGTTGACGAGACGCGATGTGTTCTCGCTTGAGATTATGCCAAGCAGACCTTTTGCCAGCATCGACTTCAGCTTTTCCTCGGCATCGGGGTGAACCGTGCGCAGGATTGAATCGATGCTGTGCGGGCGAAGCTTTTGCAGCGTATCGGTTGCGTAGGCCGAGACAGAACGCAGCATTTCGTCACTGCGGAGAAGAGATATTACCGAATTTGTGATCTGCGTTTTTAAGCGGTTGAGCTGTTCGGGGTTGATCTTGCCGATCACGTCTGGAAGCGGCCTTGACAGTGCATTGTCGATGCTTGAACCGATAAACGCCCGTGCCTCTTCAGCAAAGAAATCGCCTTTCAATGTTTCCTCGATCTTTTTCGGAAGGCTTTCGTTTACCAGGTCGTCGACCTCGCCCAGCAGATTATCGCGGGAGACAAAAATCTTTTTGAAGAAGGGCAAAGCCTCGTAATACTCATGCACTTCTTTTTTGATCAGCGCGCCGATCTGGTTGCGCGTGCGTTCGGCGGCGGCGATCTCGGTAAGGTGATGGGCCATCGGCGAGATCTGCTCGTTCACTTTTTCCTTTAATAAAGCTATCGCGTCCGGCGTGAACATTGCGCCCAGCGGCGTTTCGGTATTTGCAAGATCTTCGACGCGGCGTCCGACGAATTCGCGGATGGTTCTTTCAAGTGCAGGCGATTCTACGGCCGAGCGAATGCGCACTTCCAGAAAGCCCACGATCTTTTCAAACGTATCGTCATCTACGACATTTGCCACGCGACGCGAAAGAACCTCATCGACACGACGCTCGACAAAGCCGTTGATGGTTGCCAGAGTCTCTTCGCTTTTTAAGACACCTTCGATATGCTCGGCGACCTTTAGCTGGAGCGATGTGATGGCGTCGAGAACGGGGCCGCGCAGGTTTGCAGGCAGAGTTTCGACGAGCGACGGATAATTCTGCGAGAGCAGTTCCTGCGTATAAGAATCGACCACGCCGCGAATCTTTCGGCGGAGAAACTCCTTGCTCAAAAGCTCTTCCATTATCGTCTCCTGCGAGACGAGCTCTTCGCCGACGGCCTTGCCAATCGCGTTTGCAAGACGGTCGCGGTGACGAGGGATCATTCCTTGTGGAAAAAATGTTATCCCTAATATCTTAAATGGTTTACGCGGTCGAAAAAGCATTCGAACGGCAAGCCACGCACCGGCGTATCCATGAACGGTTGCAAAGACGATCAACAACCCAATCTGAACCCAAATATTCTTGAACCACGGCGCGAGTGTGTTGGCAATGTCGTTAAGAAAGTCCATGTAAAAGGTGGAAACACGACCAGTAGGGAGTGTGCCTCGCAATAACCCGGTCGTTCTGACAGATCAGAAAATCTGAAAACCCTTCGACCGCAGACAGAAATCCGAAAACTCTTTGAGCCATTCGTAAGAGACGCTGTAATTTTTCCATTGCTCGTCTTCGTCTTTGAAGAGAGTTCCGTCGTCGGGTTTATCTGTAATGGAGCCATCGGCGAAAATGCGTTTGTTGGGTTCGAGTTTGGGCAGCACGGAATCGCGTATTTTTTCTCCGATCAGATGCGCGTCGTCCATATCAACCCTAACTCCCATCGCGTTGTAACTCATCTGCCGGACCTTGCCTTCGCTGATGATGTCCAGGTTCTTGACCACTTCAAGAGCCGCTTTCCAATTCCATACGTTCGCTGTGAATTCGAAGTTCTCCGAACCCATGTCGTGCCGTGTGAAGCTCATAAGTAAAAATGTACGACAAAATTCCGTTTGCCGGACACGGAAAATGCTAAACGTCTTCATCGGTTCAAGTCAATAATGTCCGAAGATAGTTTCGTTTACCAATCACAGGACGTATAATTTCATTTACATTATCGACCAAAGAAAGAATGAAGCACGAGATCCCATTCAGAATCGTAGTAAACAAGCCGCTGTCGGGCGTTGTGATGAAGGTGCAACAGGGGCGCGACGAATTACTGCCGCCGAGCGTTGTTTCCGAAGGGGCGATCTCGTTCGATTTCGAGATTACGGCAGATCTGTCGGGCAGCGGGCCTAATTTTCTGGGCAAATATGCGCAGGGATCGAAAGATGCAAGGTTCATTTATGTAAATTCGGGACAGCATGCGGGACAAAAAGATACTTTTTGGGATCGGCGGGCAAAGCTTTCGCTGATGAGCATTACGAAAGAACAGATCGAAAAGGTTTTGTCGTCGCCGGATTCGCGGATCGAAGCAACAATGAACGGCGTTGGCAGAGACGGTGGGCCGACATGCGCAAGCGTAAAGGGCATTGAATGGAAGGTCGTAAAGAAATGAATGTCGATGCTTATCTTGCAAGGATCGGGCTGGATGCCTCTGCATTGGAAATCGACGTCGAAAGCCTGAAGTTGCTACAACGGTCGCATCTACTCACGGTTCCGTTCGAGAATCTCGACATTCATTGGAAGCGGCCGATAACGATCGATACGGAGAAATTTTACGACAAGATCGTTGGAGAAGGTCGTGGCGGGTTTTGTTACGAATTGAACGGATTGTTCAACGAATTGTTAAGATCGCGTGGTTTCAATACCCGCATTATTTCTGCTCGCGTCTTCAACGGAATCGATCACGGCCCGGAGTACGATCACGCCGCGATAATTGTCACGATTGGCGGCGAAAAATATCTGGCGGATGTCGGTTTTGGTGATTTTACCGCCGAACCGCTGCAGTTTGTCCTGGACGAAGAACAAAAGGATGACGCCGGAAATTTTGTTATAAGAAATTTTGACGGTGAATATTTTGAGGCCGCAAAACGTGTCGATGAAGCTTGGAAAAGCCAATATATCTTCAAGGACATCGCACACGACCTGTCCGAATTTACCGAAATGTGTGACTTTCAACAATATTCGCCCGAATCGCATTTCACGAAAGGAAAAGTCTGTTCGCTGATGACAGAAAACGGGCGAAAGACATTGACTGACATAGGTTTTATAGTGACTGCGAACGGAGAAAAGGTAGACACGCTGGTTGATTCAGAAGATAGTTTTGCGGAAATCCTCCAACGAGAGTTTGGAATCAGGACGTTCCTTTCATGAATAACTTTTTAGCTATCACTTATCCGTTTTCACTTATTCCGAAGTTTTTTAGAAATATGACGCAATCAATTTCATACGCCGATGCTGGTGTTTCGATCGACAATGCCAACCGGGCGGTAGCGAAGATCCGCGAATACGCGCGGAGCACTTTTAACGAGCGGACGCTGACTGAGATCGGCAGCTTTGGCGGGATGTTTTCGGGCGCGTTCCCAGATATGACCGAGCCTATACTGGTTGCTTCGGCGGACGGCGTTGGAACCAAACTGAAGTTGGCGTTCGAGACCGGAATACACAACACGGTTGGGGCCGATCTGGTCAATCATTGCGTCAACGACATTCTTGTCCAGGGCGCGCGGCCGCTGTTCTTTTTGGATTATTTTGCGACCGGAAAACTTGAGCCGGACGTAACAGCGTCCGTTGTCGAAGGAATGGCCCGGGCATGCCGCGAAAACGGCTGCGTCCTGCTCGGCGGCGAGACGGCCGAGATGCCCGATTTTTACCCGCCGGGCGAATACGACCTTGCGGGATTCATCGTCGGCGTTGTTGATAAAGAGAAAGTTATCGACGGCAAATCTATCACGCCCGGCGATGTCGTGCTCGGCATCCCGTCAAACGGTTTGCAAACTAATGGCTATTCGCTCGCCCGGAAGCTGTTCTTCGAGGTCGGCGGCTACAACGCCGATTCGTATGTCGATGAATTAGGCTCGACCGTCGGCGATGCCCTACTCGAAACCCACGCCAGCTTCCTCGCTCAGATCGGCCCGCTCCTCGACAGCGGTAAGATCAAAGGCCTCGTCCACATCACCGGCGGCGGCTTTCTAGAAAACATCCCGCGCATTTTACCCGACGGCGTATCCGTCGAAATAAACCGCGGCACCTGGCCGGAGTTGCCGATCTTCGGATTAATGCAGAAGCTTGGAAATGTCTCCGAACAAGAAATGTTCCGGACGTTTAATATGGGGATCGGGATGATCGTTGTGTGTTCGGAAGGTGACAAAGACGGGATCGCGAATCGCGTCGAAAACTATTATGAAATTGGGCGTGTTACGTTAGGAACAAAAACCGTAGAGATTCCCTAATATTTTGGGATTTGCTAACGATTGAGATGACGTGGGGCGAAACCGCCGCCACGCAACTCCGAGTTTAACGGACAACGCGATAACAAAGTCGCTGTTTCGCCCTCACGACCATTGAATTGTTATGCCTTGCGTTTATTTTTACCACTTGGGTGACAAAGGCTCAAATTGATAAAGAAAGCGTAATGTTTCGGAAGATTTATCAAAATACCCGCGTTAATTTATATTGGACAAATTCAAGGCAAAATATTTGTTGGCAGAATCTATATCGTTGGTTTGCCACATTCCTGTCCAAACTTTTTCGACCACTCCCCTGTTGTTAACTACGATAGTTATAGGTGTCGCCAACAATTTGGCATTTTGGGCTTCTTCGGAGTTGATAATTAAGACTTCCCAATTTTCAACTTGGTAGGTTTTCAG
>JBQTJB010000041.1:0-8514 GCA_052387555.1 Blastocatellia bacterium
TTCATAATCCCTCCATTATAAGAGACTTTTTCGTGTCATTTCATTAGACCCTCTCATACCGTCTTTACGAAATTAGCGGGAAATGTATGGTCTATTGACATCACCAGTAATACGGGTCGAATTGGAATCAATACATTTTTCTTCAAAAACGTTGAGACAATTATCGATTTTTTGGAACAAGTAATTCCAGATGATAAATTTGTTCGTCCAAAATAGAAATCGACCTATGGTAGTGCAGATATCTGCGGTCGCAGATGACAAAGGTGAAAGATGCGTTGAATCAGGAGTATTTGTTCACCTATGATCCGCTTGGGCGGCAACTAATGCAGAAGATTCCGTCCTGTTAAACCTATCAAGAGCGGCTGTTGCCCGAACAGTCGGCGGAGCAACAGCTTCAAATACTTCCTGGCAAGAAATCTTTAATTGCGCATGTAAGTGAAGCATACAGTATGAAAACGATTAAATTAAAAATCAATCCTATTGCGTTAGTAATCGTCTTACCGCTCCCGCTTATAGTTATCGGATTAATCGGTTATATGTTTTTGCAAGAGATTTCAACTGGAAGCGTTTCGTTGTGGAGTTTTCCGGCAGTACTAGTTTTGATAGCCGCTCCAGTATATTTCATACTTGGTATAGTAAACGAGGTAACCATTGTTTTGAACGAGCATGGTGTAACAAAACGGGTTTTATTCGGCCGAAAGAATATAGATTGGAAAGATGTAGTTCAGTCTAACGTTACAAGATTATCTGGAAACCTTTGGACTATTCAATTTCATGGTAATAGCAAGAAAATAGGCCTCAACTTATTTTTCTTCACCAATGTGAATGAAATCGTTAATTTTATCCGACAAAGACTTCCCCATGAAAAGTTTAACACTGAATAATGGGCCTTCTCTTCTGAGGGAATGAACCGCCTGACTCAGCTAAAGGACGCGAGTTCGTCGGCAACGCTGTTCGACCGTCAGTATTCGTATAATCCGGCTAATCAAATCGGCCAGATCGCGGTGCTGACTGGAGTGCCAGCCTATTCAGCAACTGGAAAGATATCAGCTTAAGCTTCGAAGGGGATTTCGGCGTTTTGGAGGACGCCGAGTTCGTTGCGGGAAACGCGTTCGAGCAGTTTGCGGTCGTCGAACATTTTGACAAGGCCGTTAACAGTCGCGTAGCGCGGTTCTTCGGCGACGCTGACGGCAAGATTGATGAACGACCGCATGTATTGGTCTATGCCGTCGAGAAGAGCTCCGCCGCCGGTAAGTATGACGCCGCGGTCATAGATGTCCGCCGCCACCTCGGGCCGCAGCTCGGTAAGCGTGTCTCTTACGGTTTCCGCTATGCGCCGGACGATGCTTTCGACGATAGGATAAATCTCGCCGGATGTAAGCTCTACCGCCGAAGGGCTTCCGGTTTGAACATCGCGGCCCCGCACCTCGATGGATTTTGAAATGTCTTCCGGCAGATATGCCGACGCGAACGAGGTTTTTAAAAACTCGGTTGTCTCCTCGCCGACCTGAAGCCCGCGGTGGCGCCGCAAATGAGTTGCGATAACGTCGTTGATCTCGTTACTGCCGTATCGCTCCGAAGTGGAATGAACCACCGAACCTTTTGCGATAATAGCAATGTTGGTAGTACCGGCGCCGATATCGACTATCGCCGAAGCACGCTTGTCCGTCGGAAGCACCCCGGCGCCAAAGGCAGCAGCCAAGCCCTCTTCCATCATAAATACTTTTCCGATGCCGGCGTCTTCCGCAGCATTCAAAAGAGCACGCTGTTCGACGTGCGTAACGTCCGAAACCATGCTCATCACTGCCTGCAGCGAAATGTTAGATCCGCCCGTTTTTGCTTTTCGGACGAAATGAGCAAGCATCTTCTTTGTGCGTTCAAAGTCCGCGACGACGCCGCCGATCAGAGGAGCTTTTACGAGAACATCGCGACCTTCGCGGCCGGTCATGTCCGCCGCTTCCTGTCCATAGGCGACTATCTCTTCGCTAAGCTCGTTGATAGCGACAAGCGAAGGCTCGTCAAGCACAACTCCGCGGCCCTTAACCGCTATGATCGTGCTTGCCGTTCCCAGATCGATCGCCATCGAATCCGTAACGAGTTTTTTCAAGGAAGAGATCTTCAGCATAGAGAAGTTAGATGTGCCATTATATGCTTAATATGCTTTAGCTGCCAAGAGAAATCGGCGATCGTTTTTTGCCGTCATTAACCCCATCTTACTTCGAGAACATTGACCGGCTGTACGCGATTTCTAACGGTAAGTGGCTCGCGTGCCGTAACCGGAATTCGGTTTCCGCTGGCTTCGGCGGTCGCTTCGCTCATTAGAATCTGACCCCCGGCGGCGTTCGATTCCAGACGCGATGCGAGATTCACCGTGTCGCCGATCGCGGTGTACTCGGAGCGTTTATCCGAGCCTATGTAGCCGATCGTTGCTTCGCCTGTATGAAGCCCGATTCCCACGGCGATCTGCCCATAGCCTTCGGCCCGCAGTTCTTCATTCAGGGATTTCAGACGCTTTTGCATCGTCACCGCCGCCTTGACCGCATTAAGCGCATCTTCGGGCGTGGCGGTCGGAGCACCGAAAAGAGCCATCAATCCGTCGCCGATATATTTATCCAGCGTTCCGCCGTGCTCGAAAATAATTTCCGACATCGCCGAGAAATATTTATTGAGCAAACCGACTACCTTTTCTGGGTTTGCATTTTCCGATAACGCAGTAAAACCGCGTATATCGGCAAAGAGCACGGTTATCGTTTGATTGACGCCGCCGAGCCGGAACGAGCCCGGATTTTCGAGAAGCTGTTTGACGACGTACTCCGGCATGAAGCGGCTGTAATTTGCCCGGGCAACTTCTTCGCGGGCAAGCCGCTTGTGTGCCTTTACGGTTTCGACGGTTACTGCAGTTTGGGCCGCAACCGCGCTTATCAGTTCGAGATGATCCGGCGAAAAGGCGGCGAACGGATCGAGCCGGTCCGCGTAGATAACGCCGTGGACGTTCGATTCGGTGATAAGAGGAGCGCATATCGTCGAGCGAACGCCCTGCGAAACGATAGATTCGGCACCGCGAAACAATTCATCGGTTTTTGCGTCCTGCGAAAGTATCGCTATCTTCTCGCGCATCACCTTTTGCGTGATCGTTCGGCTGACGGTCAGTTTTTCGAGCAATGCCTCGGTCTTTTCGGCACGGGTTTTTACGGCAACCGGGTAAAGGCTGTAGTCGAGAATTTTCCCGTCCAGCGTTTCGTCGGCGATCAATGCAACGACACGGTCGGCCGGGCTTCCGCGAAAGATCAGGTCGGTCGCTTTATTAAAAATTTCTTTGAGATCAAAGATCGTCCCGAGCGATTTGCTCATTTCATAAAGCAGCTCGAGCATGTTCGCCTTGCGGCGAAGATCCTTAATCTCATCCGGCGTGGCGAAGGCCGATTCAAGCGAAAGATGCGATTGGCGGCCGATTATCTCGTTCGCCGAAATCTGCAGTTGTGTCTGCCCGAGCGGATTGTCGTCATAATCGACGCCGGTTGGGACGTCCATCACCGTCGGCGCGGTGCTTACAAACGAGCTTTTGAAAGGTTGCTCAGTTACCGGAGCAATTGGAGTGGCGAAAACCGAAGGTGTGACTGAAAAAAGAAGCATGCTTTCGCCGATCACTATCTTGTCGCCCGGGACCAACGCCTTTTCGAGCACTGGCGAACCGTTTACAAATACGTGATTTATGCTGCGGACGAGATTGCCGTTTTCAATATAGCCATCGACTATGCTGAACCCGCCGTTCCCGGACGCGATCTGAGCATGCTTGCGCGAAACGCGGCGGTCGTTAAGTACAATGTCGCTTTCTTTCGACCGGCCGATAGTAAAAGTAGAGCCGGCCGTCAGGGTCATTTCCCAGACACGGCCATTCGGTTCTGTTATTTTTAAGGTTGCACTCACAGTATAGCCAATTGTAAATCGTTGCGATTCAATTGTGAATTTCGGGTTGACATTATCACCGGACAAGCAACAATTTATTGTAAAAACAATGATCTACCTTGATAACAACGCTACGACAAAGATCGCGCCGGAGGTTTTCGGGGCAATGCTGCCGTTTCTCGAAGAAGAGTTCGGCAATCCTTCGTCGACCCACGCAGCAGGGCACCGCGCACGGGGCGTGATCGAATCCGCCAGAGAATCCGTCGCCGAACTGATCGGAGCGGCTTCGGCAGACGAGATCGTTTTTACGTCGGGTGGAACCGAAAGCGACAACTGGGCGATTCTCGGAACGCTTGCCGCGTTACCAGACAAGGATCACGTGATAACGACCCGCGTCGAGCATGAGGCGGTTCGCAAGCTTTGCGCGCAGCTAGAACACCAAAAGAAATGTCGTGTCACCTGGCTCAATGTGGATGAAGAAGGCGGCCTTGATCTCGACCAGCTTCGCGATTCGCTTGACGACTCGACCGCCGTAGTTTCCGTGATGCTTGCGAATAATGAAACCGGAATTTTGTTTCCGATCGGCGAAGTAGCGGCGATCGTCGAAAAACATTCAAATGTCCTATTGCACGTCGATGGCGTTAATGCCGCCGGAAAGATTCCAATAGATGTTCGTGACCTGGGCGTCGATCTTTTCTCGCTCTCGGCGCATAAATTTCATGGGCCGAAAGGAATCGGCGCCCTTTACATTCGCGGCGGCCTGAAGCTGCCGCCATACATAATCGGCGGCGGTCAGGAAAGCGGACGCAGAGCGGGCACCGAGGCCGTTCACCAAATTGCCGGAATAGGAGCAGCGGCGCGCTTCGCAAGCGATCTTTCCGTCATGGACAGAATCAAAGATCTGCGTGATCGATTAGAAAATTCGATCCTTCAAACCATACCGAACGCTTTTGTAAACGGCACGAGCGATCCCGCAAAACGCCTGCCTAATACAACTAATATATCGTTCGAGAATACGAACGGCGAAGCAATACTCGCTCGGCTCGATGATCTGGGGATTTGCGTCTCCACCGGTTCGGCATGCAACTCCGACAACCACACGGCCTCACCCGTGCTCCAGTCAATGAACGTTCCTTATTCGAAAGCAATGGGTTCGATCAGGTTTTCGTTAGGGCGCTTCATTACTCATGAAGATATCGGGTTTGTTTTGCTGAATCTTCCCAAAATTATATCCCACCTCAGACCGATCTCGTGGTAACTCAAACTAAGCCGCTTTCTCGATCCCATACCTGGTCAGTTTCAGGTAAAGTCCGCGGCGGGTCAGGCCGAGTTCATTGGAGACGCGTGAGATATTCCAGTTGTGGCGGGTGAGTGCTTCCCTGATCATCTGCATTTCCAGTTCCGTAACGGCGTCTTCGAGCGTTCCGCCCGGCGCCATGTTCTTGAACGGCATGAACGAACTGTCGTAGCTGGCGATAGGCTTGACATTCGAACCGTCGTCGAATGTCGTTAGCGGCTTTGCGGAGCGTTTCAGTTCGGGCGAAAGATGATTGGGCGTGACGATCTCGTTATCGACTGCACGGGCTATTACGCGTTGTATTTCATTGCAAAGCTGGCGAACATTGCCGTCCCAATCGCAAACCATCAACAGATCGATCGTTTGCGGAGTGAAAGTGATGTCGTGCTTGCCGAAACGCGACGAGTAATGGTTGATGTAATAGTTTATTATAGGCGGAATCTCGGAACGGCGTTCGCGTAGCGGCGGCACGCGAAGGCGGATCACGTTCAGGCGGTAATAGAGATCCTCGCGGAACGTTCCTTCGGCTACCTTTGCTTCGAGCGGCATGTTCGTAGCGGCGATCACGCGAACATCGACTTTAATCGGCCGTTTTTCACCGATCGGCTGCACCTCGCCTTCCTGAAGAAACCTGAGCAATTTTGGCTGCACGTCCAATGGCAGATCCCCGATCTCATCCAAAAAGAGCGTTCCTCCATCGGCCGCTCGTATCATTCCCTGCGAATCGTTAACGGCGCCGGTGAATGAGCCTTTTCGATAACCGAACAGATGTCCCTCTGCAAGTTCTTTTGAGACGGACGTGCAATTGAACGGAACGAAAACCTTATCCTTGCGGTTCGAAATGGTATGGATCGCGCGTGAAACAAGCTCCTTTCCCGTGCCGGATTCGCCTGTTACCAATACCGTAACGTCAGAAGAACGTATTTTGTACACCTCTTCGACCAACGCGGTCATCGCCGGTGAAGAGTGAATGAACCCCGGCATCAAGCTGCTGGACGTATAAGGATTCGTTTCCTGTTCCACGGGAGCGCTCTTGTCTTTTTCACGCAGCGAAACAACGTCCATTCCAAGTTCGACGACGCGGAGCAGCGGCTGCAAGGGACTTTCATCATTCAGAACTCCTGCCGTTTGCGGATAAACGATCAAAGTTGCAAGCGAAGCGTTCGTCGGCCGAAGCGGAAAGACGGCGAGATTCTTCGTTCTCGAAAAAGCCTTTAGCTCGCCGCGTTGTTCGGCTTCGTTGAACTTTCGCATAAGCAGCGTGCTTTCTTCCGGCGAATAGCCGTGAGTGATGAACGGCACAAGCTGTTTCTTATCGTTTTGATCGGCAATGATTATCTTTTTCGCGGGACTTTCCTGCTGGAGGATCGCAACAAGTTCGCGAAAAAGTAGTTCGCGCGAAGCCGTCGCCTCGGCGAGCCTTACCATGAGCAGTTGCGATACTACCGAATTAGCTCGGCTTGTCTCTTCGCCGCCCGGTCTTTCCTGCGAAGCTTTCTTTAGTTCTTTCACGCTCTCATCCGCGGTTGCGGAGAGAGAATCGATCCCCAGCTTGTTGAAAATTTCTCCTGCGGTTGCGAGGTGCCTTTTAGCCTGCCCATTTCGGGTCGCCGGAAGATTTTGTCCGATCAGGAGGTGAGCGATGCCGGTGTGGTATACATCCTCGCCTGCTTCGAAAATCGTAAGACAGCGGTTGAAGTGATGAACGGCAAGCTCGCCGTCCTCGTTTACCAATGCAGCCATTCCGCGAATGCGTTGTATGTTCCCAAGCACAAAGAAGTCCGACGACGGGTCGTTGTCTTCTATCACCTGAAGATAGTTCTCGCATTCTTCAACGCCGCCTTCGCTCAGATAGCTTTCGGCGAGCACCAGGCCGGCCATATTGGCGTAATGTTTTTCGCCGATGCGAGCCGAAATCTCGATCGTTTCGCGGGCGCGTTCGGCCGCTTCCTTTGTTTTTCCTTGTGCAAGCAGACATCTGGCAAGATTGCGCATAGTCTGTGCCTCGTACCATTCGCGCTTGCGCTCGCGCGCAAATCTTACGCCTGTTTCGAGGAGGCTTTGCGCCTCGTCAAGTTCGCCGCGGAGTATTTTTAATTCACCGAGGCTGTCCAGAATTCCGGCGTAGTGCGGGTGATTGGTTTTCAGCACCAATTCAAGCGCGCGGTTGATCATTTCTTCTGCCTTGACCCACTCTCCGATGAGAACCAGATTGATCCCAAGATTGTTGTAGGCGATGACAGAATTCAGGATATGCTCGGTCTGATCGAAGAATTTGATCGATTTTTCAAGACTCTCAACGCCCTCCTGAGCCCGCCGCAGGAACCAGTAGGCGCCGGACATATCCGTGTAGAGCTTGCCGAGCATGAACGGGGCGGAGCGGTCGCCGATGATCTGAATACCGAGGTTGAAATACTCAAGCGATTTTTCGCTTCGTCCTTCCTGGTGGTAGCTGATGGCGATCTCGCGGCAGGCTTCGGCCATTCCCAGCCAGTCGCCGTGTTCGCGATGAGAAACAAGCGCGCGTTCGGCATAATCACGGCAGATCGGGCATTCGTTCAGCTTTCTGTAAACGCGTGCGAGTCCGATTTCTATGTTCCCCAAAAGCTGATTAAGACCGTTGTCTCGCGCTTTTTCGAGCGTCTCTTTCAGCAGAGTAACTGCTTTGGGATGGTCGCCGACGTTGTTGTAGGAAATCGCAAGCTGGGTTGAGACACGAACCTGAGTTTCGGTCTCGATCCGCGACAGAACGTCTTCGTCCTCATAAGGTTTTAGAACCTCAAGCGATTCTTTGTACCGCCCTATGGTTTCAAGTGTAAATGATTGCAAACGCTTAAGATTAGCGAGGTTGTCGTCCGTTAGGCGATATCTTTCGATAGCTTCCGTAAGCATCTGTTCGGCCTTGCTCGAAAGCCCTTCGCGAAGCTTTTGGCCGATTCCCAGAAAGACCGATGTTATCTCCTCGTCTGAAATCGGGCGCAGGTTAGCCGAGTGCACGTCGGAACCGAAGTCGGCCCGCTTTGCATGTCTTGTTTGCAAAGGCCTTTTTTTTAGAGCGGAACCAGTTTTCATTGAGTCATTATTTCCGAAGAAACCAAAACATACCCTGTTCCAAAGTCAGAACCGGGACCGAAGCTCAAATTGAATACTTAGTAAACAGCGCATTCGGAATTTATCAGAAAAAATGGGCGGTGTCCATACTTTTTCTCATCCGGTTGTGGCAAGATTGATCCGATGCCCGAATTTCCAGATCACGATGCCGATGTCCTGACCGAAAGCGAGACCAGACTCGAAAAGCCGAAATTATTCAA
>JBQTJB010000042.1:0-2084 GCA_052387555.1 Blastocatellia bacterium
TCGGCGACCGTCAATCCGGATTTTTCGCAGATCGAGGCGGACGCGCCGCAGGTTACGGTAAATCAGCGATTTCCGCTTTTCTTCGACGAAAAACGAACGTTCTTTCTCGAAGGTGCCGAGGTATTTCGACCTTTGTATTCGGCGGCTCAGCGAATCGTGGATACGCGACAGATCGTTGATCCGGATTGGGGTTTGAAGCTAACCGGTAAGATCGGCAGCAATACGATCGGCGTGCTCTCAGCCTCGGATAACGCTCCGGGACTGCGTCTTCAGCCGAACGATCCGAACTTTGGAAAGAACGCTCTTTACAATGTCTTTCGATACGCCCGCGACGTTAAGCGAAACGCTACATTCGGCTTTACGCTGACGGATCGTCGCTTTGCCGGTTCGTCGAACACGGTCGGAGTTGTCGATGGGCGGCTCAGATTCGGGGGCGGGAGTCATCTTTTTTCTTATCAAATCTCCTACTCAAAGACCAAAGATATCAACGGCACGGAACGCGCAGGCGCGCAAACCTATTTTGTTTATAACTTTGATAACGGTAAATGGGATTTCACATCATCTCAATCCGGCATGGCTCGAAATTTCGCCGCTCAGACCGGATTTATCAGGCGCACGGGTTTTCTGAGAAGTTATTATGTTGTCGGACACACCTATCGTCCGAAAGAAAAGTCGTGGTGGGTAAAGGTGCGTCCGTTTGTCGTTGCTCTCGCGTTCAGAAACAGCGCAGGCAAGCTCGACGAGTCGTTCTTCGATCCCGGCGTGGACATGGTCTTTGCTCACGGGCTGTCGCTATACACCTATCTTTCGATTCGCACCGATAATTTCGCGGGACGAAATCTGCCGTCAAGATCCTATAACGCTCGCTGGACTTTTAACCGGTATCAGCGTTTTTCGGCAAGCGGCGACATCGAGATCGGCACCGACGCAAACTTTGACCCGGCAAGGCCTGAGGTCGGCAAGCTTCTCTCAAACGAATTGAATTTCACGGTCAAACCGTTCAGCCGCCTGAACTCAGAATTTTTGTGGATAAAGAATAGCCTGACAAGCCGCCGCGACGAAACGCGTCTCTTTGCTCAGGACATATTCCGCAACCGAACCATTTATCAGTTCAACGTATCGAACGCGGTTCGTTCGATCATCGAATACGACACCCGCGAACGGCGAATCAGCGCAAGTCTGCTCTACGGCTACACGCCGCGGCCAAACACGGCCCTTTATGTCGGCTACGGCGACCTGCTTTTCAACGGCCCCGACCCGCTCACAAATCAACGGCGACCGGGACTAACCAGACAAAGCCGGACCCTATTTGTAAAGGGTTCGTACAACTTTAGATTCTAGGGCGATTAGAACGACGTTGCATGACGCAAAACTGACCCGATGGCACTTAAGTTTACGCAGCGTGGCTAGAGAGGAAAGAAGGTGATCTTCACAGTTGTAAAAAAGGAATTTACCGAATTGATGCGGGACGGGCGTTTTCGTTGGTCGGCCTTGATCGTGTTTGCTTTGCTGGTGGTTTCTTTGGTTGTTGGTTGGCAGCATTCGGTTGTTATGAATGAAGAGCGAGCGGCAGCTCAAGATATTTCCAGACGACAGTGGGTTGAACTTCCGGCAATGAATCCGCATTCGGCTGCGCACTATTCGATCTTCGCTTTTAAGCCGGTCGCTCCGCTGGCTCTGGCTGACACGGGTATCGATCCGTTTTCAGGTGTTGCCGTCTGGCTCGAGGCTCATTCGCAAAACGAAGCCACCTATTCAGCTGCGCGAGACTCAACGGCGGCCGGGCGTTTCGGACAATTGACGGCGGCGACGGTTCTGCAAATTTTGATCCCACTTGTCATCATCTTGCTCACATTTGCAGCCTTTGCCGGAGAGCGCGAACAGGGAACTCTGCGGCAGGTTTTGTCTTCAGGAGCGGCCCGTTCGCAGCTTGCCTTTGGCAAGGTTTTGGGTGCCGCACTGGCTCTCGCCGTAATTCTCGTTCCGGCGGTGGTTTTCGGGGCGGCGGCCTTAGCGCTCAGCAGCGAAACCGTTAGTTTTGCCTTGAATCTGACGAGGTTTTCGATTTTGGTTTTGGCTTATTC
>JBQTJB010000043.1:0-6142 GCA_052387555.1 Blastocatellia bacterium
GTTCGCAATTCATAGATCACGATTCGAGTCGGTCAACGATTAAGGCTCGTGTTTCGTTTCACAGCGGAGCATGCATGTTTCCATGAAACACCTGAAACAAACAAGTATGCTGTTGATTTCATTAGCTTTACGGTAGAAAAATGCCCGGAAACTTTCGGAAGCAAACCTAAAACACCAATCAATGCCGACGGCCATAGCCGCTCAAACAATTTCATCTTTTCGTCATCGCCCTGCATGTTTTCAAAGATCAACTCACGGCAATGATCCGTGATTGCAACAACATATCATACATTGCACAAATAGAAAAGAACTTTTCAATAGTTAATGGACAGTTGACAATGGACAATGGACAATTGAAAGCCGAAAACGGCGCTCGATAGGTAATGGATAATGGACAATTGACAATAGAAAGCCGAAAACGGTCTTTACGAAAATTGTCCATTCTCCATTGTCCTATTTCGCGTGATAACGCGGTAAAGTTCGCCCTCGACCTCGACGCGTGCTTTCCGTGCCATGCGGCTGGAATTTTACATATGAATGAGGATTTTGCAAAACATGCGCAATAATGCAGGCCAGCCCTCCAGATTATGCGAATCAATTATCCAGTTTTGCGTCCATGGTAATTTCGGCGTTGAGGAGTTTTGAGATGGGGCAACCGGTTTTTGCGTTGGCGGCGGCGGTTGCGAACTGTTCCTCGGTCGCGTTTGGAACCGTTGCACGCACCTCAAGATGAACGGAGGTGATCGCGAAACCGCTGTCGCCCTTTTCGAGCCGGACTGCTGCGGTGGTCTTGATGCTGTCGGCGACAAGTTCTGCCGCACCGAGCTGGCCCGACAGGGCCATCGAGAAACAGCCCGCGTGCGCGGCGGCGATCAATTCCTCAGGGTTTGTCCCGATGCCGTCCTCGAAGCGTGTGCTAAACGAATATTGCGTATCGCTAAGCACGCCGCTGTCCGTAGATATCTTGCCGCTGCCATCCTTAATACCGCCATTCCATTCTGCTGCTGCTTTTCTTAACATATTTTCTCCTTGAAAGTCTTGTCTCCAACGGAGACGGATAATATAGCGTAGGGTGAAACCCTACGAACGCAAATTCAATGATTCCGTCCCCAACGGGGACGAATATCAATCCCAGACAAAACGCTCGTCGAAATCGACTTCATATTTCTTTAAAAGACCGCGAAACTCCGTCTTGAAATCCTTCTCTCCGTGATGTTCTTTTTGATCTCGAATATAATCCACTACGCCCTGAACCTGCGACTGTCCGATCGAGAATGCTCCGTAACCTTCCTGCCAATAGAAATTTTGATAATCTCCTTGCGTCTTTACCCAAAGCGAACTGCCACGTTTAATATCGCCAATAAGTTCGCTGATTCCTATAGCTCGGCCTAGCGATATCAGCAGATGAATTTGATTCATCGTTCCGTTGGCGATAATCAGCTTTGATTTGTTGTTTTCAACGATTCCGTGGATGTAACTGAATAATCCGGGTTCGATCTCAGGCACGATCAGATCTGACCGATTCTTTGTCGAGAACACCACATGAATCAATAATTTTACCAACGATTGAGGCATACATTGTTCGTCGCCTTCGGTGACGGCCCATTTGGTTTCGGCTACGTAGGGTTTCACCCTACGCTATAATTTTCGTCACCTTTGGTGACAAGACCAGTAAGCAGTGATCATTAAGTCGTTCGATCTATCGGTCGTATCGCTCGCGGTTATGACACGAAACCCAACAACGCCAATAAGAGTAACACCACGCCGTTACGGGGTTGGTGGTGGGTTTGGTTTTTTGGGTGGTTCTTCTACGTGGGCGGCGGAGTTCCAGGCGGCGATGGCTTCGGTGTTGCCGACGCAGAAGTTTGGGACCATGAGGCTGAGCGTGCGTTTTAGCTGCATCGTGGTGTCCATTTTTTCGTTGAGCAGAGCATTTTTACCGACCGAGCTGCCTTTGGCGGAATCCTGTTGGCCCATCGAAAGTTCGAAAGCGTTGCCGGCCTCAAGCCGATGACGATTATTATCATTCATGCGGGAATATGAACCTCCGAATTTTAGTGTTTAACGTGGAAAATCCTGTGTTATGTGGATGATACAGGCTTTTTTGTAGCTGTCAAGATGCTTTTTGTCACCAAAACCTGCGTTTTTATGACCGAAAGTTGCGTTGAAGCCGTTGCAAGCGGTGTTGAGGTTGGTTTGATTCTCGTTTTTGTCATCGAAAGCTGCGTTGAAACGATCAAAAGCAACGTTTTGGTCATCAAAAGCGGCGTCGAGGTCGAGGACAGTAACATTTTTGTCATCGAAAGTGGCGTTGAGATGATTTGAAGTAATGTTTTGCTAATTTTTACAAAATTTGTACGGCTCAGGCTGCGGTGCGCAAAAGGTGGATGACTTGTTGAGGCCTATCCCGTGTTAACCTTGGTAAATCTGTGGCGGATAGTCTATTAACCAAACCGATTTTCGTAATCGCCGGTCCGACATGTTCGGGCAAGACCGTGCTCGGCGTGAAGCTGGCAAAGGAGGTCGTCGGCGAGATCATCAACTGTGATTCGGTGCAGATCTACAAGGGAATTCAAGTCGCGACCGCAAAGCCTACGAAAGAGGAAAAACAGGGAATTACGCATCATCTGATCGATTACGTCGATCCGAATGTTAATTACACGGCGGCAGATTGGGCAGCGGATGCAGCGGCGAAAATCATAGAGATAGAGAAACGCGGAAAGGTTCCTGTGCTCGTCGGCGGCACCGGATTTTATCTGCGGACGCTGCGGCAGCCGCTATTCGAAAGCCCGAAGACTGACGAAGTTTTGCGTGAGCGTCTGCGGAAGATAAAGGACGCAAGAGGCTCGGAACATCTTTATCGAATGCTCGGACGGCTCGACGCAGACGCCGCCGCAAAGCTTTTTCCGAATGACGCCGTTCGCATTATTCGGGCATTGGAGGTTTATTTTCAAACCGGCATACGCCTCTCCGAACAACAGCCGAATAGGGCGGAACAGCCCGAATTTGCCGGCCGAATCCGGCTTTTCGTGCTGAATCCGCCCCGCGAGCGGTTGTATCAACGGATAAACGAAAGGTCGGAAAGGCATTTCGAACACGGCCTCGTCGAGGAAGTGAAACAATTGCTGGCTTCCGGCGTAAATGAAAGAGGTAATGCGCTTCGCGCCCACGGCTACCGGCGTGTCTGCGAATATCTTCGTGGCGAACGGACGCTGGAAAGCGCAATCGGAAAGACCAAGCAGGACGTGAGAAATTATGCAAAGCGGCAGTTAACCTGGTTCAGACGCGAACCCGGCGTTGAATGGTTAGACGGTTTCGGCGAGGAGCCGGGAATATTTGAGCGATTAGAACTGCCTATAATATCAGCAGCACATGAAAGTGCCGGCGTTCAGGACAAATAGTCTTGTGACCTTGACCAAATCTGCTATAATCGTCTCCGAAATTATAAAATTAAGAAAATAAACGAGTAAATGTTATGGAAAAACAAGCAGCCCAGAACATTCAGGATGCTTTTTTAAATTCCGCCCGGCGTGAACGCATAAGCGTTGTTATTCATCTTTTGACGGGTTCCACGCTTTCGGGACGGATAAAAAGCTTCGATAAGTTCTCTGTTTTGCTGGACGTTGGCGGGCAGGACGTGCTGATTTTCAAACACGCTATTTCCACAGTTTCTCAGGAACGAAAATCGGATTCGGCTTAACCAGATTTGGCAGGAAAACTAATCACTTTCGAGGGGATCGACGGCAGCGGCAAGTCAACGCAGTTACGCATGCTGACGGGCGATTTGCGCTCACGCGGGTTCGATATTATGACTACCTGCGAACCGGGCGGAACACCGCTCGGGCGGCGATTGCGAGAGGCATTTCTCGAAACCGAGGAAACGGTTGCGCCGATCGCCGAATTGCTTTTGTTTGCGGCTGACCGCGCACAGCATGTCGAATTGCTAATCAAACCGGCTCTTGCCGAAGGGCGCGTAGTTATTTCGGACCGTTACGCCGACGCCACGTTTGCTTATCAAGGCGCTGGGCGCGGTTTTCCCGAAGGCGTCGTCAATCAAATAATCAAACTTGCTACCGGCGGCCTAAAACCACATTTGACACTTTTTTTCGACATCAGTGTCGACAAAGCGGTTCAGCGAATGAACTCCCGCGACGAATCGGTGACAAAACGCAACCGCATGGATTCCGAAACCGCCGAATTTTACGCGAACGTCCGCAAGGCTTATCTCGGAATCGCGGAACGAGAACCGAAACGTTTCAAGGTGATCGACGCGAACGGCTCGCTTGAAGAAACGCATTCCAAGGTGGCCGAGATCGTCACGAAGTTTCTCGGAAAAAATTAATATCAAATGTTTCCCAGACTTTTTGGAAACTCCAGCGCAAAACAACTTCTCACGCGGTTTATAACGGCCGGTCGCGTACCGAACGCGATGTTGTTTGCCGGGACGGAAGGCGTCGGTAAAAAGCTGTTTGCGATCGAGCTTGCACGGGCCTTCATCTGTCAATCGCCAAATGGCGTGGAAGGCTGCGGCGAATGTCCCGCGTGCAAACGAGCAGGCATTTTCGAACTTCCAAAATCGGACAAGGGCGAGGACTACGACCGGGTTTTTGTAAGCGAACACCCGGATGTCGGGATAGTCGTGCCCTTCAAGCGAAACCTGCGCGTCGGCGCAATACGCGATCTGGAAAAAGAGGCTTATTACCGGCCGTTCGAGGCAAACGCACGTTTTTTTGTAGTTGACGACGCCGACAAAATGACCGACGCAGCATCGAACGCTCTACTGAAAACGCTTGAAGAACCAGCCGCGACCTCGCACATCATACTCATTTCATCGCGTCCGGATACATTGTTGCCGACAATTCGTTCGCGGGCACAGATCGTCAGATTTTCGCCGGTCGCGGCAAATGATATCGAGGCTTTTCTGATTGATCGCGGCGTACATTCACGCGAGGACGCCCGCCTTGCCGCGCGGCTGGCTGAGGGAAGCATCGGACGCGCGTCCTTGATCGATCTCGCCAAGTTTCGCGGCCAAAGACAGCTAATGCTTCGCGTACTTGTAAACGCCATTGCTGAACCGGTTCGCGCCGCGCTTTTACGGACCGGCGAGCAGATGAACGACGCCAAAAATAAGGACGATTACGAGGATACGCTTGCCTTGCTTGAAGGTTTGATCCGCGACGTCTGGCTTCTGAAAAATGGGGCGGGCGAACCGCAGATTCAGAACGCCGATATCCTAGCCGAACTCAGCCGCTTCGCCGAAAACGCTTCGGCCCCAAAACTTGCTTCTTGGCTTAACGAAATCGAAACCTTGCGTGAAAACTTTGCCGTCAACATCAATCGAAAGATCGCCACGGACGCGCTTTTTATGAAAATGTCTGCTTGAAGCGACATGATTTACTTTTCAACCCGTCGTTCTTTCTTTATAATTGTGGAAATTCGATCAGGAGTTGCCAAAATGCCCAAAATACTTATCCTATGCATTTTCACGTTGTTCGCATCGAGCAATCTTGCCGCCCAAACCCCTTCGGAAACGCCGAATAATCCTCCTGATTACAGAGGACCGGTGAACACAAGCTCCATTACCGGAAGCACGGCACCAAAGCAAATATCCGGCGGCGTGCTGAACGGCAAGGCGATCTCGCTCCCGAAACCTCCATACCCGGTTGCGGCAAGAGCGGTCGGAGCTTCAGGCTCGGTCACGGTGCAGGTTCTGATCGATGAAAACGGCGATGTAGTTTCGGCAAACGCAGTTTCGGGCCATCCGCTTTTACGGGCTGGGGCTACGGAAGCTGCGCGCGGAGCAAAGTTTTCTCCTACGCGGCTCCAAGGGCTGCCGGTAAAAGTTTCCGGCGTTATCACTTATAACTTCGTCGGGCCGCTTTATCCGGCAAGACTTGGATTCACTCTTTCTCATGCCGAACGTACAGCTTCTTTCGGACGTTATTCGACACCGGAATCTCTTGCGTACCAACTTCCCACGGACTGGGCCCAGGAAAAGGAAATCTTAAACTCTCTAACTTTTGAAGAGATACCCGTTGTTCCGCCAAAAACGGAAGGAAAGAATCAGCCGGAGCGAGTGACGGGTAAAGATTCTTCGTCTTCGGCTCCACGAGATACGAATAGATATACCGTAAAGGGTGAC
>JBQTJB010000044.1:0-2323 GCA_052387555.1 Blastocatellia bacterium
ACTCGCCTGCATCCGCAAAACATCGGCGGGCGACAGGAACGCGGTGTTCGCGGCGGTACGGAACCGGTTGCCCAGATCGTTGCCTTCGGAAAGGCCGCTGAACTTGCAAAGGATCGACTTGATTCAAACGCTACACGTTTGAAACATCTGCGCGACGATTTTGAACAGCAGGTTTTCGAGAGCATCGACGGAGCTTATCTAAACGGAGATAAAGCCAATCGGCTGCCGAATATTTCCAATATTTCATTCCGTTCGATCGAGGGCGAAGGGCTTCTGATCAATCTGGATATGCAGGGCATTGCCGTCTCGACCGGTTCGGCCTGTTCGTCAGGTTCGCTCGAGCCGTCTCCCGTTATTCGAGCGCTCGACCGCGAAGACGAACTCGCCCGCGGCGCCATACGTTTTAGTTTCGGTAAAGACAACACCGCCGCCGACATAGAGCGAACAATGGAAGTTCTTCCGAAGGCTGTGGAAAATCTCCGCCGGCTTTCGCCTGCAAGTTCAAAAAATTATCGGTGACTTTAACTTTAAAATCGAAAGCCATTGTAAGAATTAGGTCAGGCCTGCGTTATTGCGGTGTTTTGGGCTTAGAACTTCTTGAGGATTTCTATGACGCGGTCGGGCGAGGCTGGTCGTCACAAATTACGTTTATGATGCGCTAAACCGCGTCACGAACAGAAACTACAGAGCTCCGGGCAGGTTGCCCAATTATCAGGCGACGTCGGATGTTTTGTACTTTTACGACAATGTGACGAATGCTAAAGGCAAGCTGACAAAGGTTTCTTCGAGCGTCTCGACAACCGAGTACGCTGCTTTTGACATCTTAGGCAGAGTGACGCGGAGTAAACAAATAACCGATGGAGTGACATACGGGGATGATGCCAACCCGATGACTTACAGCTACAACTTGGCGGGAGCGCTAATCGAACAAAAATATCCAAGCGGTCGCGTTGTAAAGAATGTCCTCGAATCAGATGGTGATCTGTCGATGGTGCAGAGCAAGAAAACTGCAAACTCAGGGTACTTCAATTACGCAAAGCATTTTTCTTACGCCGCATCCGGCGCAGTCACTAGCCTGCAGCTCGGAAACGGACGCTGGGAATTGACGCAATTCAACAGTCGGTTACAGCCGACACAGATAGCTCTGGGAACCGTTCAGAACGGTACGGATAAACTCGATCTGGATTTTGGTTATGGCACTACACAAAACAACGGGAATGTTTTGAGTCAAACGATCACGGTTCCGACTGTTGGAAGCCATGCAGGTTTTGTTGCCGTCCAGACTTACACTTACGACAGTCTTAATCGACTGAAATCTGCCGATGAGAAGCCGTTCGGCTGGACCGAGTGTACTACTGATCCAACGAAGTGCTGGAAGCAGACATTTACATTTGACCGATACGGTAACCGGAATTTCGACGAAGGAAACACGACACAACCTGCATCGTTCGGTGATCCGGAGATTACGAATCCGACGATAAGCACGACGAATAATAGATTTTCGTCAGGTCAGGGGTATTCCTACGATTCGTCAGGAAATACCACGCAGGATGCTCTGGGTCGAACATTCGTTTACGACGCAGACAATAAGCAGATCGAAGTCATTGAGAACAACGTTACCCTTGGCGAGTATTTCTATGATGGCGATGGAAAGCGGGTAAAGAAGGTCGTTCCAAATGGCGAAGCCGTTATCTTCGTTTATGATGCCGCAGGCAAACTCCTAGCTGAGTATGCGAATCAAATCAGCCAGACCCCAAAAGTCGGCTATTTGACAAACGATCACCTGGGCTCGCCAAGAATCAATACAGACGAAAACGGTGCGGTCATTGCCAGGCATGACTATCATCCTTTCGGAGAAGAAATCATCGGAATCGGTGGAAGGACGGTAGGTTTGGGTTATGCCGCCGATGACGTACGAAAGAAATTCACTTCCTATGAACGGGATATTGAGTCGGAATTGGACTTCGCACAGGCGAGGATGTACAACCCGAAGCATGGGCGCTTCACTGCGGTCGATCCCCTTCTGGCGTCGGCGAGAACGGCTCTGCCTCAAAGCTGGAATCGGTATAACTATTGCTGGAACAACCCATTGGTTCTGGTCGATCCGGACGGCATGGACGTCAAAATCCTTGACGACAAGGCTAAGGAAAGACTTTTGAGTACCCTGTCCGAAGCAGATCGTAAGCTAGTTGAAAAACTGAGCCGGTCAAGTTTTTGTAGACAAAAAAGTCTCTCTTTTCTCCTTTGATATAGATCTAGTAGTCGTGGCTGTGGGAATGTGGGAAAGCGGTTTTGGGCTTTTCCATATTTCCACAGCCGGTTT
>JBQTJB010000045.1:0-3536 GCA_052387555.1 Blastocatellia bacterium
AATTCGAACTGATCGATCAGATAATAAAAAATCAGGGAGATATTCTTACAAATCAAATACCACAGGCATTGACGACCGTTATTTCGCAGCGTCAGGCACCGGCAACGACACAGACTCAGCCGCCGCAGCAACCGTAATTGCATTCAATGGAGTTCAGTCATTTACTCATCAAGAGCGGTAACTAAAGCCGCTCTTTCTTTACCTTGAAGAGATCGCTCATAATCGGACGACAAGAGGTTTTCTTAATGCGTGTAAGAGGTTTAATATTATTTTTCCAGGTCACCGTTCTTGGTTCGGCAATTTGTTTCAGCCAGTCAGAAACGCCGATTCTTGCTCGTCCGACGCCTGCTCCTAAATTGTCAGAGATTTTGCGGAAGAATCTATCGGCTTTGGGCGAAAGCACAGTATCCAGAGAAAAACGAGAACAGGCATTTTCGAGTCTTCTTGCAGGGCAGAGGTATTTATGGTCGGCTAGCCGACTGCGGTCACAAACCGGGATCGGGAGCCGGTATCAGATAGCCCGGCAATCTTTTCAAAAAGCCGTTGAGTTCGATCCAAAGCTGGCTGAAGGCTATACGGCGCTTGCCGAACTAGCGGTGAACGCCACTCCGGCAGACATCGATGAAGCTATTAGCCTCGGTGAACTGGCAATACAGGTCGATCCTCAAAATTACGGGTCTCGGCGTATTCTTGCGAGGCTCTACACGTTCAAAAGCAGGCTTAACAGTGGAATGCTCGACCAGTTATTTGCCGACAAGGCTATCAAAGGATGGAATGAGATAGCCAAATTGGATCCGCGAAACGCCGAGGCCTGGGCGTTTCTGAGTGAGTTTTACGGGAAGACCGGGAACAAGGCTGAGCGGCTCAACGCGCTTCGAAAATGGGTAGGCTCGGCCTCGCCCGTTGACACACAATTTTTTCGCCTTGTTATGGGTTCGCAGAAGAGTCTTGCTCCCGAAGCTGCTTCGGTTTCATTGGCACAGGCTCTTTTTGACGCCGGAAATGTTCGGGAGGCAGTCGAAATAGCTGGAACCATAATCGCTGATGATCCCGGAAATAATGAAGCAATGGAGCTTTTGAGCACGGCGGTGGAATCCGCCAATCCATCTATTTCATCGATTGCTATCGATAATCTGCAGCAGGCGGTTTTTGCAAACCCGGAAAGCATCGGCCTCGCAGAATTATTGGTTCGGACGCAAGTGAAAGCAGGAAAATTCGATGACGCTGTAAAGCAACTGCGGACGACGATTAATCGTCTTGAGTCAACAAATATCGATTCTGCTTCCGCTCTTTATGTCGTTCTCGGTGACACCTTTGCGAACAAGGATAATTACAAGGAAACCGTTTCTGCTTACGAAAAGGCACTTACTCTTCGTGGCAGTGAAAATGGGGCGGCATTACTAAATGATGCTCGTGAGTTTGCCTTACAGGTTTATGACAAGCTGATTCAAATACATAAGCGTACAAATCGCCCAAATGAAGCAAAAGCGGTTATTGAACGAGCGAGACGCATATTAGGAAAGGAAGATCTTTTCGCCGACCGACAGTTGATAGGCCTTTATCGCGAAGCTGGAAAGCGCCAGGAAGCTCTTACAGTCGTTAGGTCGGTGCGTTCGCGGTTTCCTTCGGACATTGGTTTTCTCAGGCAGGAGGCATCTATCTTAACAGAAATGGGTAAGGTCGATGAAGCTGTAGTTCTTATCAAAAGGCCTGTTCTAAATAGCGGCCAGGCAGTTTCCGGCGTTACTTCCGCTAACGGGGAAACTACTGTTTCGATAGGTGCGGGAAACCAGGACGAATTTTCAAACCTGCTTTTTATTTCGAGCCTTTACAACCAGGCCGGTCGTGGAAAAGACGCAATTGCAGCCGCTAATCAAGCGTTTGGGATCGCACGCAGCACAGAACGCCGTCAGATAGCTAAACTGACTTTGGCGACGGCCCAACAAATGTCCGGCGACTTTGGCGGTGCGGAAAACACGCTTCGCGAGATTCTGACCCAAACACCGAGAAACCCGATCGCTCTCAATAATTTGGGCTATTTTCTTCTGGAACGGAATGAACGTATCGAAGAAGCATTTGGATTGATTTCACAAGCAGTGAAAATCGACCCCACAAATCCGTCCTATTTGGATAGTCTTGGCTGGGCATACTTCAAACTTGGAAAGCATGGGGATGCCGAGAGGTATCTAAGGGACGCGGCTAGAATCGACCCCGCATCGCCAACGATTCATGAACATCTCGGGGATGTCTTGGACAAACTAGGTAAATTGCCACAAGCCAGAGAAGCTTGGGAACTTGCCCTGAGATTGGCAAGTGAAAATGCCGATCTTGTCAGGCTCCGAAAGAAGCTCGTTAAATAGGTTCACAAGAAATCAAGAAAGAAAATTTAAGGTGAATGTCTGAAAACAAGGCTGATGAGGGCGAAGTAAGAAATCAAGTTTCTTTTATTTCAGCGTCTTAAGTGTTTTTCCGTGTCTTCCGTGGTTTTGCTTAAAAGCATTAACCACGGAAGACAGGGAAAACAGGGAAAACACGGATCAAAAAGTGTTGAGCTGACTTTTCAGAGAGCTTCTTTTTAATCGTTACGGCTTTGGTGTCGGTGAAGGAGCCGGTTCCTCGCCTTTTCGCTTCAACTGCGGCGGAGTATCGGACGAGCTTGAACTTCCGTCCGAGTCGGCCGAATCCGGATCAGAACTTTCCGGCTGCCGTCGTTTCAACGTCGGTTTGCCGCCTTCAGTATCGTCTTCATCGCTCGTGATTCCGGCTTTCGCATTTGTTAACTTAAGCAAATGTCCTTTCACCCGCTGAAATTCGGATGTGCTGATCACATACTCCTCACGTTCCGGGAAGCGAGCTACAAGTGCCAAACTGGCGTCGCGGCGGTCAATCGACTGGGGGTGCGATGCAAAAATCTTTGCGAGAGTGCCGGGCTTTTTCTTGTTCTTTGAATTGAGTTTCTCGAACATCGTAGACATCGCCGTCGGGTCGTAACCCGCTGCGTATAAATACTGAACCCCAAGCATATCGGCTTCATTCTCGGCATTTCTGCTAAATTTCAAAAAACTGAGAAGCTGACCAAAGCCGCCAGCGTTTTGAGCTATTGTACTCGCAATGCCGCCGCCGAAAATGATAGTTGCTAAAAGGCCGTAGTTAATTGCCTGAAGCTTGCCCTGGTTCTCCATCGCATGACGAGCGGCAACGTGGGCGATCTCGTGTGCCATTACGCCTGCCAATTCCGCTTCGTTGTCAGCGGCAAGGATCAGCCCTTTGTTCACGAAAAAGAAGCCGCCCGGAAGAGCAAAAGCGTTGACTTCGTCACTGTCGATCACCTTAATCGTGAACGGAATCTTTGCATCCGAATGAAGAACGACGTTTTGGCCCACGCGGTTGATGTATTCGGTGACGATCGGGTCCTCAACCAATTTCGCCTGTTGTTCGACCTCCAAGGCGAGCTGGCGTCCTAACGCGATCTCTTTTTCCTGAGATCCGCCAAGCCAACCAAAAAGCTTATCAGATCCGCTGTTTATCTTGCGTTT
>JBQTJB010000046.1:0-11944 GCA_052387555.1 Blastocatellia bacterium
GGAAACGGGGCCGAAAGCCGAACCAGCCGACGCTTCATTATGGAGTTATGCAGCAGCTCATATTCGCCGTCGAACAATGCCTGGGCATTGTCGCTTCTCTCCAAGGGAACGGTCGCTCCCCAAACGAGTGTTTTGTCCTCATTCTTCGAAGTGGAAAACGAATCACGAAAACCCTCGATGCTATCGGCGTGAGTAAATACGAGATAAACGGGAAAACGCACCTTCAAACGTTGAACCGCATCATCGAGCCGTGCCCGCAGAACCTTTGCGGTCTCTTCCATCTCACGCTCGTCCGATTTAAGGATCGTTTCCGCGTTAACAACGAGCAGAAAACCATCTAACGGCCGATTCGCGCGATATTTCTTGATCGTTTCCAGCATTGCGGACCATTCGTCTGCGTCTACGCCTTCGTTTTGATAGCGGCCCGCCGTATCTACAAAAACGGCATCGCTGGTTACGCGCCAATCTATGCTCGATGTCGGCCGAATGAATTTCAATTCGGATTGTCGCTGGCTGGGGAGGGTTTGAAAATTGAGGTTTGAGCTTAAAACAAGCGAGCTTTTGCCTGCTTTCGGGGCACCGGCAACGATGTACCAGGGCAGTGAGTAAACTGCGTCTTTACCGCTTTCACCGAGGTTAGAGGTTTTTAAAAACTGGACGGCTTCTTCGGTGGAGGCTGTAAGATCGACGTATGTTCCCGACGGAGCGGAGATCTTTTGCTGCTGACCCTCGACAGGGGCGGTTTGTGCCGCCGCTGCGTCCGCCGCTTTCTGAGCTTTTTTCTTTTTTGAGCGGGAACTGACAAAACCGATTATTAATATGAACGGGAGCGTCAGAAGTATCAGCGCGATAGTCACGATCTTGTATGTGTTGCCCATTGTAGATGAGGGCAGCATGAATACAATTAGGCCGACTATGCCGTAGAACGACATCAGGCCGCCAAGGCCGAAAGCGTATGTAAGCTGACTTGTTTGCCAAGACATCTGTTATTCCGACGAAACTTAACGAAATACTACCGGTTCCGGGGGGCGTGAGCCCATTCTCTTTTTTCGGACACATTTCCGCGAGTCCGCGTGATCACAATGTACATTAAACGCGAAGCTAAAGCTGCAGCCTGTCCACCGCGTCCTGAATAAACTTTGTCGACATCACGAACATGATGATGTAGACGATAAATGCTAACCCTAGACCGCCCGCGGCGGAAATTTTTGCCCAAACAGGCATCCCTTTTTTCTCCGGCGGTACGGGCTGGTCGTTTGCGAGCCAATGCGGCGACAGCTCGACGGGTTTTATTTTGCCTGCCTTTACGAGCGCGTTTGCGGTTTCCTGCATAGTGGCGAGAAGCCGTTCCTGCTCATAAACGGCATATCTGCCCTTGAACCCGAGCAGCATGCAAAAATAATAGATCTCAACTGCGTCCTGCGTGACCTCCATCTGCTTCAACATAGCTTCAAGCTTGTCGAAAAACTTGTTTCCGGCAAGCTGCTCGCCAAAATATTCAAGCTGCAGGGGATTCTTTTCCCATTCGTTTCGAAGCGGAAAATTATTGGTCAGCACGGTTTCGTCGACAAATGCCGCAAGAGCAAATTTCGATACCTGAACGATCTTGTGGTTGAACTTATACCGCTCCGCCCGCCGCTCGAAATCCTCCAGCATCGAAGCGATCTTTGGCCGAAGATCGTTGGACGGCGCGACGATCCCAGCCTTTAGCCGCAGGATAAGGTCGAAAACCGGCCCGGCAAAGGTTACTAGATCGTTTTTGTTTGAAGATTCTGCCATAACATCAAGGCTTTACTGCATAGAGTTCGAGTTTTTCGTCGGGTATCTCGTTCGGAACGTAAACCGAGATCACCTTTGATCCGGTAATTCCGCTCCAGTACGGCCCGATCGAATCAAGCTGGAAATATTTGAAACCGACGCGCGCCGGAATCGGGGCCGGCGGCGGATTCGAATATGTGAGTACCACGCCCGGCAGAGCCGACCCGATAACCGAATCGATCACGTCCCGCGAAGCAATTTTTACTACACGCGGAACACCCTCGATAAGTTTCGATTCGGGCATCTGGGCACGCACGGCGAGATAGAATCCGGCCTCTTTGAGCAGTCGCTCGTCCTCGATTCGACCAACGTACAAGGTGTCACGCGTTTTTTCGAGCGGAATCGGAACGCAGCGGCTCGGGATAACAGTTTCAAGCAATTCCTTTAGCTGCGTCGAAAGATTGTAGAACGTAAAGTAAAGATCGTCGTGATCGTATTTAACAATGTCTTTCGGATGATATTCGAGCGAGAATGTCATCAGCTTTCCGACCAGAGTGCCGATTTCGAGATAAAGTTTTTCGGGGTGCAGAACAGGCGAACGGAAATAATGCGACATGGTCGGGATCGACGAATTGATAGTATGCAGCAGCCAGAAGACGGCCACCTCGGACGTGGTAAAATCCGCCAGCGATGCATTGCTGGCACGACGCTGTTCGCCCAGGCTTCCGCTCTTTGTAATAAGGATCTCAACAAGCTGGCGAAGCATGTTAACGATCCAAACCGAGGCCGAAACTTTTAGAACCGGCGGAATGTAATCGTCAGACAGCTTCAATTGGCCCGTTGGCGTACGCTGAAGCTCGGCGATCTTGATAGACGTAAATCCGTCACGCAGTTCGTCGTCGAAGATTATTCGAAGGTTGCTTTTGGCATAGGCCAGCGGCTGTTCGTTCGAACCGCTCGTCTCGTCTTTTACGATCGCCCCTTCCTGCAAAAATCTTACGTTGTTGCTTGCGGCCGCTCCGCTTGCCTGAAAATTAGCCTCGCCGGCTTTTTTTGCGGGTATCGCAAGGTGGACGCCCAACTTTTCCGATTCGACGCGGAAATGGTCTCCGACCGGTCGAAGATCCGGAACTGCTTCGGCGTCAGGCACGTTGACCATAAGCCCGTCCGGCATTACGGCCCGGCAGTTGGTGATCTGAAAATTGCCGTTTGCTATCGCCTCGCTGTTGACCTGCAGGTCAAGAATGCCGTACTCGAACGGCATCATCGATTGGACGCGCGAACTCAACAACTCCTCGTGGTAGTTATCCCACTGCTGAAAGTGGTGCGGGGTGAGGAGCATCCCTTCGTTCCAAACGATCTTGCGGTATTTGCTCATACAGACGGTTAGACGTAAATAGTAAAACGAGTATCGAAATTAGTAAACAGCAGACGCGCAAAGTTTGGTTTTCAAGACGTTTAGCGATTTATTTTCGCCTTTTAGCGCGCTTATTTGCCGTTTTTATCTGAGCCGGCTCGGCTTTCTTGTCGGTTGGCTCTTTCTTTGTAAGTTCCGTAAAGAACTCTGACATCCATCGCTCGCCGGGCTTTTCCGGGAAGTCTTCCTGATAGGTTTCGGCCAACTCCAACGCTCGAATCAACGTTATCAACCCGACATCCTTCATCCGGCCAGTGCTGCCGAGCTTCGCCAAAGGTTTCGACGGTTTTATCAAAAGGTCGATTATTTTTACCGTTTCGGCCGTAGGTTTTGCGCAGTTGGCAGCGGGAGAGGTTACGAGATATTCCCTGCAAGCCACAGGGCGGTTTTGGTGGATCGAGCACGATTCGTCTTCGAGAAAAGGGCAGGGAATTCCTTCATGGAAATAGCTCAGAACGGTCCTCATCGCCTCTTTAGCTAAATCCTTAGATTCGAGAGGTTCATCCCGGCGATAATACTTGTTCATCGAGTCGAACCAGCCGATCTTCTTAAAATGGGCGACGCCGTCGGCAAAGCGTTTTTTAATCTCGGTTCGACGCGGCTCCGGCATCGATTCGACAAGTTCCGCGATCTGGTAAACCTCGATCTCCGAGATCGGCACCGGCTGGCGGCAACAGGCGCCGCAACCCGCCTTGCACGAAATTTTTTCTCCGATGCTTTCGATCGCCGAGACGCTTGCGTCCACGAAAGAATTCGCCATCTGCTGAAAGACCGGCAGCATTCGATGTGGCTTAACCGGAAAAGCCGGCACGGTCATTTCCAGATTCAAGGGTTTGCCGTGAATGTTAAGGGTAACATTGCCTGTCACCCATTCATCATTTGCCATAATGTACAGCGGGCCGGTATTTCAGACGGTAATCATAGCACCAAAGCCTCTGCATTGACGCCGAATTCCTTTGGGTTTTGCGTGATCGTTCCTACGGCAAGAAAATTCAGGGCTTGGTCGAACTCGGCCTGCGTTATCTTTCCATTCTTTTGCAGGAACCAAATCGTGCGTATGGCACGCGTGCTTTCGGGAAATTTGTTAGACAGATCCTGAAGCATATTGCGCATCTTCATCGTATCGCCCGCAACTCCCTGGTCATAGGCGGCAATCATCAAAAGACTGTCTTCGGCAAACTCGTTGCCGATCTGGGTGCCTAATTTGTCCAGAACCTCCGACATTGCGGTTGCCGTTTGAACTATGTCGCCGCGATTGTTGCCTAGTTTGGAAATTGCGGCCACGGCGAGAAACTGAGGTTTCAGGTTCTTTGCGGCTGCGAGCGATTTGATACGGTCGGCGTTCTTGCGTGCGGAGTTGATATTGTCGGCCAGTGCGGACGAACCGCCAAGCTGTTTTACGCGGGTATTGACACGCTGTGCCTGGTCGGTTGTCAGGAAGGCTTTCGGGTCGTTTTGGGCAATGCGGCGAAGGAAAACGGCTCCGTTTTGTTCGATCTTGGCGGTTTCGCTCGGCGGCTGCGGCAGAACCGGTCCGCTGTCGGTTTGCGGTTGAATTGTAATGGGATTGGTTGAAGATGTACCAGGAGTGGTCGCCGGGGTTTTTGCCGGCGTGTCGTCATCTTCCGGTTCATCTTCCGAGATAATTGGGTCATCGCTCGTTTGGACAACATCCCTTTTAGAATTTCCGCTAAGCATATAAATAAGGCCGCCGGCAAAGATCAAAATAAAGATGCCCAGAATCGGGATCGTCAACAGCAGCCCGATCCTGAGATTTTTATTTCCGGCTTCTGCCGGAGCTGACGAAGCGGAAGCGGCAGATGTATTTTGATTAGATTCCGGCGTGTCGGAACTGGGTTCGGCAGCATCGAGCGGAGGTTCGTCCGATTCGGCGATCACCGTTACTTCAACACCGCCGAGACTCAAAATATCGCCGTCCTTGATCGCGACCGGATCACTCAAGTCTTTTCCGTTAAGCTTTGTTCCGTTGCTCGAACCGAGATCTGAAATTACAAAGAAATCGCCGAACCGCTCTATCTTGGCGTGTTCGCGGGAGAGACGGCTATCGGGAATGCTTAAATTCGAAGCCGAATGCCGCCCGACGATAAACTTTTCGCCCTCGACGAGTTTCCGAACCTCTTCGTTCTTTTCGTCTTTGAATTTTAGCCAGAGCTGGATCATAGAAAGTCATGAATCTGTAGTTTCAGGTCGAGAGTTTGATGAGAGGGTTTCTCAAGGATTTCGACTACAAGCTTACTTCGAATACGTTGAAAGCGGCTTCAGGTTCAGCCCGAAATCCTGCGGATTCTCGCCGATGATCGCAGCGGCGAAAAACTTTGGCACATACTTAAAGTTTTCGGACTGAAACTGTTTCGAAAGCATCTCGCCTTTCGATATCAGCGTCCAGAAATCGCGCGGCAAGCCGGAATTAGAATCAAGCGCTTTTACCAGGTTTGAACTCAATCCGCCTTCGCCGCTGTTGTAGCTGCCTATAGCAAGCGGCACGCTGGCCGGGCCGGTGCCGTAACGTCCGGTCAATGCTTTCATATACGACGCGGCTGCGCGCGCAGACGGTTCGGGTTCGCAGCGTTCATCAGGGTTTGTGGGCGAAGCTCCCTTTATGGTTTTTAAACCGTGAAGCTCGCCTGTGGCTTTCGTGAACTGAAACATTCCGAGTGGCCCGGTCGGGCTCTGGAGACAAACGCAATGTTCCGATTCGATCATTGCCAGATAGAGCCCGATGCGCGGATCGGTTCCTTTTTCGTTGAACGCCTTCACTATGAACGGAGCGTTTTTGCTCGCTCGTTCGAACGTGACCTGCAAATTATCGCCAAATCTACAGCCGCCAAGCGGTTTGACGCTAACGCGCTTGGCATACGCATCGGTAAATCCTTTTATTTTATCTATCGCTGCCTCCGGTATCTGTTCGCTGCTGCTGTTCCCGATTATCTGCGCTATCTTCATCGCCCGGTTGCCCAAATATTGGCGGCGTTCGCCGTCTGACATGTCGAGATACTTTTTCCCCGGCGGCAAGTTGGTCGTTGTCGGGGTTGATTCGGGTGAGTTAGTGATCACCGAATTGTCAGATGAAGTTGTGGTGGAATTTCCGGTTTCTTTTTTTGGCGTCGGCGAGCTTTTTGGATCTTTTGTCGGTTCAGTGTCTATGTTTTCAATTTTGTCGTCGGTTTGGACGACCTCTGTTTTGTTGCTTCCTAATACTTTGAATCCGATAAAAACCACCGAAACACTGACGACGAAAAAACCGAGGGCTATTAACGCGACCGGCAGAATGCTGATCTGTGCGGACGAGGCGGAAGATACAGTTTGCGGCAGTTCGGCTGCGGGCGTCGGCGGAGGTGAAACCGAGGAACGCTGTTCGATTCTGACACGAAGCACTGTATTGTTGCCGATCTTTATCGAATCCCCGTCGTTCAAAGGTGTTCCGGTGGAACGCACGTTTGCTCCGTTGACGAATGTTCCGTTCGATGAATTTTCGTCGACGATCCATACGCGGTCGCCGTCTACATAGATCGATGCATGCAGCCGCGACAGTCCGTCGTCGGCAAACCGGTGCTCGGCCTCGCTTCCGCGACCGAACGTTGTCTTGTCGCGCTGAAGACGTATCTCCCGGGATCCTTCTGGCGTCGGATATGTAAGGCTTACGTCGGGCATCTTACTTCATTCTACATCGCAAGCCGGTACAATTCCGAAAGCGGCCTGTCCTTCTTCAGGCCAAACTTATGCGGGTTTTCAGCAACGATTCCGGCGGCAAAAAAACGCACAAGCTGTTCGCGTTCCTGCGGCGTCTTTATCGAACTCCATACGTCGGTGCGATTCGCAGGCAGGCTTGATTTCCACGTTCCCGCATCGGCGGACGATTTCCCGAACACCGCCGCGCTCAAAATCACGTCGCCGTCGAACACTCCGAAAACGATAGCTTTCATATAAAGTGCCGAAGCTTTGGCGGCGCAATTTTGCGACGGATCGGCGATCGTTTCCGAACCGCAGAGTCCGTTGTATCCGTTCGCTGTAACGAAATCATTAGACATTCGCCAAAGGCCTTCATCTTTCCCCTGCTTTGCCGGATCGAATTTGCTCCGCGACATCGCTAGCATGTATCCGAGCGGAGCGTCCAGATTCTGCTCGCGGACATAGGCGACATTTATGGCATCACGGTACTTCGAAGCGCGCTCGAAATAACCTTCCTGTGCGTATTCAGCCGTCTTTTTCTGAATTTCCTGTAGAAACTGCTTGTTCGAAAAGTTGTAATTGCCGCCGCTTGGAAACTGTTTTGCGAGTCGCTTTGTCATTTCCTGAATGTCGATCAACGAAACCTCTTTACCCTTTGCCGGCACATTGGTCTGCGTGCCGGTTTGCCCAACTTCGGGTTCCGGCGACGGTTTGGCTATCTCGCGAGTTTCGAAGGCAAGTAAAACCGGGTTCGTCTGCGGTATGGCGTTACCGTCTTCGTCGAACAACACGACCGACAGGCTATGATCCACGCCGTCGGCGAGATCGCCGTGATTCTTCGGATTTATCGATGCCGCAAAGGGCGATTCGGACGAACTTGCGAATTCGACGCCGTCCAAAAAATAAACCGCCTTGGCGACACAGCCGCCGTTCTTGATATCGACGGCGATCTCGGTAGTCGTCGATATCGTGTCGCCAGGTTCGGGTGACGTAATTACAGCCGTGGCGTCGCAAGACGAACCACTCAGATAATAAATAATCACAACCGCGGCAACGCAAACTACCGCAAGGCCGCAAACACCTCCCGCAATAAGCAGCATCTTTCCCGAACCCGTAGATTGAGAAGAGACTGGAGGTATCGCTTGAGCAACGGGCGGCATTGCCTGTACTGAAAAAGCTGGGAGTGCCGCACCGTCAGAAACAGGTTCAACAGCCGTTTCCGGCGAAGTGTCAGCAGCTTCTTTTTCCTTTCGGGTGAACTCGACGACGATCTCGCTCGAACCGCCCAGAACGATCCGGTCGCCATCGCTCAAGTATGCCTCGCCCGAGAGTTTTTGGCCGTTAACGGTTGTTCCGTTACTGCTGTTAAGGTCGATCAGACAATATTCTTCACCGCGTTTTTCGATTTCGGCATGATAGCGGGAAACGTTTGAATCTTCGGGAAAGGAAATGAAGTTATCTTCTGTGCGGCCGATGGTGGTAATGCCCGAACCCATCGAAAACTCTCGCCCGCCAAATTTTAGCTTTACTTCCGTCATCCCAGATTCTCTCGTCGCCGGCAACGAACCCGCGACGCATTTCGGCTAAGTGTTGACGGCACGCGGGAGGTCGTTTTGCAGCTAAAATATATTCGATTCACCGGCCGCAGCAAAGAACAGGTAGTAAATTAATGCCAGAAACACGATGCCGAGAAATGCCAAAGCAGTTATTGCTAGAGCAACGAGGATTATTTTGCCCGCACTCCCGGATTTCTTTGGTTCCGGCAAAGTCGGAAGAGCCTCTGTCTCGACGGTAAACTGCTCTGAAATATCTGGCTGCGGTTCGATCTCGACGACGGGCGATGGCGGCGCTACATCAACAACGGGCATTGCCGGAGGTGGAGCTCCGACCATTGTTACTTCGAAATTCGGCGGCGAATCGTTTGTTTGCGCCGTTTGTTCGCGAAGGCTCTCAATATAACCCTGAGGCAGATAACCGCTGGTTTGTTGAAAAACAGGTTCAGGCATCACCCATTCACCCGGCGGTTTTACCGCAGGCGGTTCGGGCATTTGCGGAGTAAGGTCGATATCCGGATTCGTGATCGGTTCTTCGCTGCTATTCCGGGGGTCGTTCATAGCAATTGCCGCTCCATCAAAATATTGATTTTACCGCCCTAGATCGAGAACGTCGGAACGCGTAATAATACCTGTGATCCGCTTGAAGTCTTCAACGAGCACCGCCGGCGACTTATGCAGTTTCGCCTTTATCTCTTTGAGGCTCGTGTCCATTTCGAGCACAGGAAAGCCTTCGTCCATCACGCTGCTGACCTTTGCATTCAGAAGTTCACGGTCCGCAAGCAGCTTCGTCAGCACGCGGCTTTCTCGCAAACTTCCTACCGAGCTATTATCTTCCAAAACCGGTATCTGGGTTACGCCGCTTTCGCCCATTTTCGCAAGGGCATCGCTGACAAGGTCATCCGGCGATGCGAAGATCAATTCACGCGGAGCACCTGAATTCTTTGTTTCATTTATCAGCCCGGCGGTGATACGCTGCGGCTCGAGCATCAGTTTTTCCTTCATCCATTCGTCCGAATGGAATTTGGTAAGGTAATGTTCGCCGGTGTCACAGACGATAAATACGACTAAGCCGTTTTCATCCAGATCTTTCGCCACTCTTAATGCTGCGGCGAAGATCGTTCCAGTCGAGCCGCCGCAAAAAATGCCTTCGCGGCGCGAAAGCTGGCGGGCCAGATCGAACGATTCGCGGTCGGTGATATTGATGATCTCGTCGATTATTCCCAGATCGGCATTTCCGACCGGCAGAGCCTGCCCGATGCCTTCGACCAGATAGGGCGTCGCTTCCGGCACGTGGCCCGAATCCTTGTAGGTCTTGAATATCGAACCGTACGGATCGGCTCCGATTATCTTGATGTTCGGGTTCATTTCCTTGAGATAACGCCCGGTCCCGCTTATGGTTCCGCCGGTGCCTATGCTTGAAACAAAATGCGTGATCTTGCCGTCCGTATCATTCCAAACCTCGGGCCCCGTGGTTCGGTAATGTGCAAGCGGATTTGCAGGGTGATTATATTGATCGGGGTAAAAAGAATTAGGGGTTTCCTCTGAAATGCGTTTGGCGGTAGATACGTAATGATCGGGCGTGCCGTGTTTTGCGGCGGCCGGACACACCACTATGTCGGCCCCCAGGCTCTTTAAATAACGCATTTTTTCAACCGAAACCTTGTCGGTTAAAACGAAAATGCACTTGTATCCGCGAACCGCCGCCGTCAACGCAAGTCCGATGCCGGTATTGCCCGATGTTGCCTCGATGATGGTTCCGCCTTTTTTCAGAACACCCTTTTCCTCAGCCCAATCTATCATTGAAATGCCGATCCGGTCCTTGACCGAATAGCCGGGATTAAGGCTTTCCATTTTTGCAAAAACCTGAGCCTTGATCTTGTGAGGTTTAATAAGGTGGTTGATCCTGACCAGCGGCGTGTTGCCGATCAAACCCAATACATCGTTGTAAAATTTCATATCAATAATCCGTATAAATTATAAGTCAGTGCTTATGATTCGATAATATTAAGCTTAGTTTAAATAATCGCAAAATTGAAACGGGCGGCCCGTGAACAACGTATTACATCCCAAAGAAATTTCGCAATATGAAATCAACCAAATCCCTGTTAATCCTCACATTAACACTAAATCTGCTCATTTTTGACGTTTCACAAGCTCAAACTGCGGTTGCCGCGCTTCCAAACCCCGTTTCGGAAACTTCCGAAGTTCGAATGGCGGCATTCGAAAAGGTTTGGAACACTATAAACGAACGTCATTATGACCCGGCTTTTGGCGGCGTCGATTGGCAAAAGATTCGTAAAACCTACGAACCGCTCGCAAAAGCCGCAAAAAATAACGACGAACTTCATGGCGTGCTTCGGCGAATGCTTGGCGAACTAAAACTCTCTCATTTCGGCATCTATCCGCGAAGCATGGATCTTGAACAGACTCAGCAATTAAGCGGCACGGTCGGAATCGGCATTATTTTTCTTGACGGATTGCCCGTGGTCGGCCGCGTTGCTCCCGCGTCGGTTGCGGAATCAGCGGGCGTAAAGCAGGGTTTTGTGATCAACAAAATCGAGGGCGACGACCGGGCGGCGATCATAAAATCTGTCGAAGCAACATTCGCAGGCAGAACAATCTCACCACAAATGCGGTCGATATACCGGGAACGGTTTTTCGAGGCGAGGCTGAACGGCAAACCCGGTACAAAGGTTCGCATAGAGATGCTCGACGCACGCGACCGCGTTCAAATTTTTGAACTTAACCGAGAGAGTTTTAAGGGCCAGATGTCTCAGGCTCTCGGCAATTTTCCGCCGCAGGCGGTCGTTTTCGAATCCAGACGGCTCGCTGACGACATCGGCTACCTGAGATTCAATATTTGGGTAATGCCGCAAATGGCGAAGATCCGCGAAGCCATGCGTGAATTTGGCAGTTCGAAAGGGATCGTTATCGATTTGCGCGGAAATCCGGGCGGGATCGGCGGCATGGCGACTGGATTCGCCGGATTGCTCACGAAAGATCAATTTTCGCTCAGGACAATGAAGACCCGCGAAAGCGTTATGAATTTTATTTCCTACCCGCAGGAAAATCCGTTTTTAGGCAAGATCGCAATACTTACCGACCACGGAACTGGATCGACAAGCGAGGTCTTTGCGGCGGGCATGCAGGAATCCGGAAGAGCGAAGATCATCGGTTCAACCACTGCCGGTGCTGATCGCGGAGCCAAACGGAATGAAAACAAGACATCTATAGGCGATGCTGTCAGCTATGTAGAAAATCTCGCTGTTAAAGCTCCTGAACGAAAATTTACGCTGATTTATGTTTCAGACGGTGTCAATACTCTGGACACAATAAATTTCGATGACAGAAAAGCTCTTGCGGCCCGATTTTCAGAAAGTACCGTCAGTTTCAGCGCGTTGAGTTTCGACATTCTCGGCAGCTACTCGGCAGCTGCAAAGATAATTAATCCCCTTGCATATGTGTTTGGCGCGAGCGTGACCGGAAGCGCTAATTACCTTGCCGAACAAACCGGGGGCGTTGC
>JBQTJB010000047.1:0-17632 GCA_052387555.1 Blastocatellia bacterium
GCGAAAAGAAATTGAACGTGTTGTTACTTGCATTATTCGCAACCGTGCCAAGAACGATTTGCATACCTTCCGTCGGAGGGACACAAACATTGGTAGATCTAGCCTCTACAGTGAAATTGAAAACAGAAGAAATTATATGAGCATACGCTACGTTCCGTTCAATACTAAAATTGATAGAAACACCGGCATCACGAAGAATGAAACCCGTTGTTGTCCCATTAAAAATAACCTCCTCCACTTCGCCGGTGCCGGAAAACGGTGGCAGCCCGCTGCGAAATTCTGTAATTGTGTACGCTCGGTTAGTTCCAGGTGTAACGTCAAATTCGATACAGCCTTCAGGACCTTGAAAGCGCCGCGTTTGTGACGGGACGATTTCAACCGCCTTTATTTCTTGAAACGGAGTTGTTGCAAGCGGTCTGCCGATGATGTTGCTGTTTGCGCCGTTTAGCAAAGTTATCGCGTCGCCGTTGTTTCTGAGCGCGGCGGTGCCGGCGGCGTTGAGTCCGATGTAGTTGTAATCCACGCGGTTTCCGGTCGAGGCGGAGCCGGTGATCCGCACGCCGAGAAGATTGTTGCCGGAGATCAGGTTACAGCCTCCGGTGCAGGCTCCGCCGAGCGTTGTTCCGGCGGCGGTGCCGATGGTGTTATTCGGCGCGCCGTCAATCGTGAGGGCTGCAATAATGCCGCCGCCGGAGAGAAAACCTATTCCTATATTTCCAGTCGTGTCGGTTCCGATATAGTTGCCCTGCACGGTGTTCGATGCCGCGTCTGCGGTAAGCATTAATCCGTTGTTGATCAGGTTGCGCCCCGCGGCGGTCGTTCCCCCGACGGTGTTGTTCGATGCCGAGCCGGTGATGGTAACGCCGGTGGTGTTATTGATTCTTGCAGTTCCGGCGGCGTTTGTGCCGATAAAATTTCCCAAGACGGAATTGCCGGTCGCGCCGCTTCCCGTGATATACACGCCGCCTCTGAACATAAAGCCGGAAATCACATTACACGCGCCCGTGCAGGCTCCGCCCGGCGTTGTGCCGACGCTGCCGCCGATGCGGTTGTTTGGCGCGTTCTCGATTCTTACGCCGTTCAGACGATTGTCATTATTGCCTCCGGCGCGTGCCGTGCCGTCAATCGTCGTGCCTATGTAATTGCCCTCGACGACGTTGCCGGTTGCTCCCGCACCCGAAATCAAAACGGCAGACTTACTCTGATTAGCAGGCAGATCGCTCCCGCTTCCGTTGCCGGAAATGACGTTTCGCTCGCCGGCAGTCGTGCCGCCGACGCGGTTATTCGGCGCGCCGTTGATGACGACACCCGAACTCTGATTCTTCTTGATCGTGTTGTCCGGCAGAATCCCTATGTAATTTCCCGTGACGACGTTACCGCTTGAAGCGTTGCCGGTGATCTCGATGCCGTTCGTGCCGTTGCCGCCGATGATATTCCGTTCGGCGGCGGTCGAACCGCCAATGATGTTGTTCGGCGAATTAATAATCTGAACGCCGTTCACAGGATTTCCGCAGTTTGCGGTTGGGTCTTGCGGACATATTCCGATAAAGCACCCCGTAACGATATTGCCGCCGCCGTTTTCAAGTATGATGCCGCCGTCCCGAAAACCACCCGCGACGGCAATAGACTTGACCGTACTCCCGCCGCCGGTGATCCTGAAAACACCGTTAGAGCTGCTGGAAAGCCATATCAGCGGTGTGCCGCTAAATCCCGGCTGGGTTGTGCCGTCAATGATCACCGGCTGAATAATATCGGGCAAAGCGGAATTATGATGGATGTTCACCGCGCCCGTCCCGATCTGAAATTGGATCGTGTCCGTTCCGGGCTGTGCGTTGGCATCCAAGATCGCCTGACGAAAACTGCCCGCTCCGGCGTCGAGATTATTCGTGACCGTAAAAACCGCGACCGGCGATTCCGGCGTCTGCGATTCAGTCTCCTGCGTCTCGGCCAGACGATGCGGCAGTGTCAGGTATAACCCCAGCGACAGTAAAAGTGTGGGGAGAACGATACGGCATGTGTTTAAATTCCGCTTTTTCATAACTACTCCTTCGCTAATGAGGCGCAATCCGATTTTTCCCGGCGGCTTTGCCCTCGATGTGCGGAAAGGCTTCGCCTTTCCGGCAGCGTCTTATTGAATCAATGAGGCTCCGCCTCCGTCTATCTGCTTCAGGCACAGCATTCCGGCACATTTGTGGAATCTCTCGTTGAGCCGAAGGCTCACCGCACATCAAGCGGTAAAGCCGTGAAGGTACTGAGCAAAGATTCCAAACAAATTAGCACTGAACCCTCCATCGGCTCGATGAAGTGAAACCGTCCGGCCTCGATATCGCGGTAAATTTCCCGTTTCGGCATATTACAAATTGCTGCCGCTTCTTCCGGGCTGAGCATTTCTACCTTTTTTCCGCATCTCTCGCACCAAGCGGTCATTTTTTTATGCCGGTGACGTACGAGAAGCTTCTCGCTTTTTTCAAATGTCAGCTCGATTACTTGTGTCGTTTCTTCCATTTCTTGAGCCGTCCAGTATTTTCTTGCCTGTATCCGTGTATCTGTCTTATAATCGTTTCACTCAATCTAAGAAAACCAAGCCGCAAAATCCTTCGAAAAATCGGAAATTTTTCGGAAATCGCGGTCGACAAGCCGTTATGCAGTCCGCGCTGAAGAGAATTTATGAGTTCGATTCGTTCCGCATCGACCCGCAGGAATGCCAGTTGACGCAAAACGGCCGCGTCATTCCGCTCACTGCAAAGGTTTTTGAAATTCTGCTTGCACTTGTAGAAAACCGCGGCCGCACGCTTCGCAAGGACGAGCTGATGGAAAAGGTCTGGGCGGACAGTTTCGTCGAGGAAGGAAACTTGAGCCGCAACATCTCGACGCTTCGCAAAGTTCTCGGCGACGATTTTCACAACCCGCGATTTATAAAAACCGTGCCGAAACGCGGTTACAGGTTTGAGTGGGATGTACGGGAAATCCTGGAAGAAACCGACGATCTGTTTGTCGAAAGGCGTACGAGATACAACCTTGCTCTTGGGGGAAAAGCCGTTAGCATCGTAACCCCTTATTTCCGCTATCTAGCCGTCTCGCTGACCGTCCTGGTATTGATCGGCGGAGCGTTGGCGTTAGCTATCGGATGGTCGAAAAGAAATGAAGCTCTGTCGGAGCCGGTTGCTAATGCTGAGGCGTTCGAACTATATAAACGCGGGCGCGAACTTTGGCAAAACCGTTCCGCCGCCGGTCTGCATGAGGCCACGCTGCTTCTTGAGCAGTCGGTCGAAAAAGACCCGGATTTCGCGCTCGGCTACGCCGCGCTTGCCGACGCTTATGCGTTCGACACCGGAAACTGGAAAAAGACGGAAGAAATGGCTAACCGCGCGATCGGGCTTGATAGCAACCTGGGCGAGCCTCATGCTTCAATCGGTTTCGTCAAATTTTTTTGGGAATGGAAAATCGTCGAAGCAGAAGTTCACTTTAAAAAGGCGATTGCACACAGCCCGGATTATGCCACCGGGCATCAATGGTTCGCAATAAAACTGGCGGCAAACGGCCAATTCAATCAGGCTCTGGCGGAAATGAGCCGGGCGTTGGAACTGGAGCCAGGTTCGGTTGCCATCAATGCCGATATGTGCCAGTTACTCTATTTTCTGAGGCGATACGACGAAGCCGAAACACAGTGCACAAAAACGCTTGAGATTGAACCCAATTCTTTTAACGCGCGCCGTTATCTCTATCAGGTTTACACGGCAAAAGGGATGTACCAGGAAGCTGTGGATGAGTTTTTTAAGAGCGAGCAATTATCGGTAAATCATGCAACACTTCCCGATCAGCTTATAAAACTCGAAACGGCTTATAAGAGTGGCGGCATTCGAAAATTCTGGAGGACGCAGATCGAAATCCTGAACGGTCAGACCCCCGACACCGGGTATATGACGGCATGGTATTTCGGATTACTCGGAGAGAAAAACGAAGCCCTACGCTGTTTGCAGATCTCTTATGAAAACAAGGATTTCGGGTTTATCTTGTTTCGAGCAGATCCGGTCTTCAGCAAATTTTTCGACGACCCTCGATTCGTGGAATTACACGAAAAATTGTTCGATCAAGACTTATGAATTACTTGCGTTTTGCTTAAACCGCTAAACAACTTTAACTTGTTTGCCGTTCGTCAAAACTCTTTTTTTGTTTCAGCTTTTGAACGATCAGGAACGGCAAACCAAAAAAGATCAGTGCTGCATTCACAAGCCATAGACCAACGAATACGAGCGAATAACGGATCGATCTGCCTCTCTCTTTCTTCTGAACCATCCGACGTTCAGAAATTGGCCAGCATAAACTACTCATAATTCAATATATTCGAAATTAAACATCTATCGGATTCGGCAGCTAGACATTAGTTCCAGCGGTTTTTTCGCCACCGTCTTTTTGTGTCCAGATAGCGATCAGCCGTTTCCTGCTTTCCATTTTACTCTCAAAATCGGGAATTGCGCGCGCAAGATTTTCGAGATGTATCAAATAATCCGGCTCACGAAACATTTCACGGATCTCGGGCAGGAAATCCGCGATCTTCGCGTAAATAAATATGTGCTCGGTATTGGCGTCGAGAAACATCTTTTGATCGATGCCGCCATTAAGCACAAGCGAGGCGGCCGTATCCCAATATGAGGTCACCATTCGGAAATTTGCGCTTGCCCGCTCGCCGCCGCGATACAAGGCAACGATATCCATCGCAGAACCAGGCGCAAACTCGGAGAAATACCATTGCCGTGCTGCGCGCATCTGCTCGTCGCGGCGAAGCTCGTACAGTTTTAATATAGCCAGAGTATCTTGTTGCTTACTCATATTGTTTCTTTTGGTTTTCTTGTGCCGTTTCGATAGATCATCTCAAAACCCTTACTCGCGACCATTTCGTGTTTACTATTAATCAATCGCCGGCACAGGTCAAGATTAGCAACGAAGTCTGAGTATTGGCCATTCGATTCAGCCACCGCCAACTTAAAATGCTTCAAAGCCGAGCGGTAATCACCACGAATCGCAAGGAGAACACCGAGATTGTTATTGCTGACCGCTTTTTCTGAGGCGTTGTGCCGAACAGCCTTTTCAAATGCCACAAAAGCCTTTTTACGGTCGCCACTTGAGAGATGAACAAACGCAAGATCGAACCAAGCCTCTCCATTGCGATTGTTGGCCGCCACTGCTCCGCGAAAGGCCTTTTCTGCCGCTGCCCAGTTACCTAGTTCGGCCTGGGTCAATCCTAGCGCGTATGAAGCTTTTTCATAGTTGCCGCGTGACAATTTGATCGCTATTTCGAATTCTGCGGAGGCTTCGTCGAGGTTTCGAAGGTGATAATTTGAAACTCCGATGTTGTAATGCAGCTTTGCGAAAAATTTATCTACTGCTCCTTCGCGTTCGACAGAACTTAAAGCTGCGTTAAAGTTGTTCAGGGCTGCGGCATGATCGCCCGACTGTGACGCTCGCATTCCTTTTTCAAAAAACTGCAAGACACGAGTGCTCTGCGCATTCACGGCAACCACCGAAATCAAAAATAAAAAAATGAAAATAACGGGCATAATTCTTAACCTCCTTTTTTTAGGCTGATTAGAGATTAATAACCCCCCCGTTTAATATCTTTCTGCTTTTTGCGATTTATGTTCTGAAATTGCTGCTTATGCGAGTTTTAATTCACGCCAGATACGCGGCGTGAAATTGGTGTATTTGCGGAAAAGCGTAGTGAAATGGCTTTGGTTCTTGAAGCCGGCGCGAAGGGAAACTTCGACGATGGGCAGATGCGGCAAAGCAAGCAATTCTTTAGCGCGTTCGAGTCGTTGATGCATTAAATATTGCTGCGGCGTCATATTTGTCGATTTTCTGAATGCTCTTGCGAAATGAAACTGGCTGAGATCGGCAACCGCCGCGATTTCGACGAGGCTGATATCTTCTTCCAGATTTTCGTTGATGTAATCCTTGACCCTTCGAAGGTTATATCCCGATAGGCCGCCGTTAACGACCGCAGTCGCCGACTTAGCCGTCGTGTAATTGGTTAAAAGATGCAGCGTAAGCGTCTGAATCAGCGAATCGGAAAACAACCGGCCCGCCGGCGTATCCGAGTCTGACTCGTCGAGTAGGGTCAGCCCAATATACTGTATTAACGGATCATTCTTTTTATAGATTTCAGCGAATTCGAAATTGCCGGCGAATCCGTTTTCGCTTGCTGTATTTCTGACAAATTGCGGGTCAAGCGATATGCCCATATTATCCAGCGGTTTTTCCCAAAGAGCACTAATCAACTGGCCAGCCGGAGTTATGCAAAGATTTCCCGTTGAACCCTTCGTAGCGACATACTTGCCGGTGGCGGTAAGTTTTTTAGTGGTCAGGCTGCCTGAGATCGCAACGTTTACTTCGTGAAAGGAATTCGTATGCTCCAACATCCGCCCGGGCATCACATGAGCACGGTGTACGACAACACCCGGCCACTGGCCGAACTTTTTGCAAAGATAAGGCGACCCTTTTTGCGACTTCCATTCTATCTGCATGAATCTATTTGTAACTATACCTATCACGAATTGCAAGTAAAATCTTCTCTTGTTACGAAAGACATGTTTATGACATGCGTTTCAGAAAGAACTCCGCTTCGAGCTTCCAGGTTTTTCCGTTGTCAGTAGAACGCTTTCCTGACCAAGTGGCTGTGTCTTTGTATATTTCTGTGAACTCCCAGCGAATCATAGCTTTACCGTCGGTTCCTTCTTGAATGATGTTGTCACCATCTTGTTTTGCAATCAGAAAATTACAGGCCCCGTTTACCGGGTTTATCCATGTTACTGACCATTCACGTTTCATCTGGTGATATGCCCTGATAGACGTTCCGCAGCGGGTTCGGCTCTTTGATATGGAAGCCGTTCGTCCGGACCTTTCGGGGACGATAAAAACGTCCTGGACGGCCCGACCCTCGAGGATATATCCGAAATGCCATTCGCCGGTGCTCTCAATTGGGGAACCGTCGTCCGAATAATCAACTACAAATGCCTTCCACGAACCGATCAACCTGTCATATAGTCCATCTTTCTCTGCAATTTCAGGTGAAAGCCCATCCGCGTGCAACGCGTTTTCCATTCCATTCTTCATCGTCGACCTCATTTATTTGTTCAGTTCCTCAAAAAAGCATCATGCCCCGCTTCTTTAGCGCTTCCATCATCTTTCGATAAGGCCCCGGGCCATAGCTGATGCGGGCAACTCCCAACTCAGCCATTTCTTTGTTGGACGGAGTATCTGGCAAGACCATGATATTGACCGGCAGCGAGACGCGTTTGCATAGTTGGCGAATCATGTCTTCGTCTCTCAGTCCGGGAGCGAATAATCCGCTTGCTCCGGCCCCGGCATAAGCGGTCGCACGGGCAACGACTTCTTCGAGTTGCTTGTCCGTGTGAACCGCCGGATAGGTTTTCAAAAAGACATCGGTTCGGGCATTGATGAACAGTGGAACCGACTTGGCTTTGGCGGCCTCACGGACGGCAGCAATTCGCATCGATTGATCTTCGATCGAATACAACCCATCACCAACCACGATCTGGTCCTCGAAATTTATCCCGACCGCACCGGCATCGATCACTCTCTCGATATTCTTTTTCAGGTCGGCAAGGTCTGTTGCATAACCGCCTTCAAAATCTATCGTTACCGGCAGGCAGACGCTTGCAACTATGCGTTCAATATTGGAGATTGCAAGATCAAGCGGCATCTGTTCGCCATCTCCAAATCCATTGGCGGCCGCCACCGACCAGCTTCCGGTGGCTATCGCTTTTGCTCCTGCTTCTTCGACCGCTTTTGCAGTTCCGGCATCCCAGATGTTAAAGAGGATAATAGGGTCGCCCTTAATATGTAGTTGAGCGAACCACTCTGCTTTTTCTTTTTGTGTCGCCATTTCTCTTCCTTTTTTGTTCTGTGTCTTCTGTGTTTTCCGTGGTTAAGGCGCCGGAACCAGAACCACGGAACACTCAGAAAAACAAAGAAGACACGGAACAAGAGCCTTGTTCTCTGCCCTCTTCAATCTCACGCTGTCGCCTTTTCATGTTTGGCGATAGCTTCCTTGGCGCAGTCGTCGCAGCATACGGTGATTTCTTTTCCCGCGACGGTTACCTTAACTCCGCCGTCTGTGATCTCCCAATCGCAGACGGGACATTTTGATGTAGACATTTTCCGAACCTCCGTAAATTGACATTCATGAAAATCGCATTGCTGCTTTTTTCATAAAGCGAGGTTAATGAAGATTGACGATTTCAGGCTATCAGATTCTTGCTCATTTCAGGGATAGCTTTTTTGGTCATCTTTTTTCTGAAGTCCGAGGGCGTTTTGCCGAATTCGCGGCGGAAAACATCGGTAAAATGGCTGTGGCTGGAAAATCCGAGATCAAGCGCTATCGACGTTAAATCATCGCGTGGTTCTGAAATGCGTTCGAGGGAAGCACGAAGCCGAAGCCGAGTAAGATAACGGTGTATAGGCATTCCGGTTTGCTGCTGAAAGATGCGGGCAAAATTGAACGGCGATGAATAAACGACAGCGGATATTTCATCGAGAGTGACATTTTCGCCGAGTCGTGCAGCCAGATATGTTTTTGCGATTTCGGTCTTTTCAGCGTGCTCCTCATTCGTTGACGGACGTTTCTTCGGCTTTTCATCAATATGTTCGTACGCCGCATCGAGCACATCTGCTATCAATTGCAGCCCCGTTACATCGGCCCATAGCGGTTCAAGCGGCTCCGATTCAGCGCGTTCCAGCCTTTGGACATATTCGCGGTGCCGCCAGAATAGTTGTGTATCGCACGGTCCGGTAACGAAAGGAAACGGTTGATCCGGCCGTTCGTCGATTGCAGGATCGATCTCGCGGATAATGTCGTTCAGGATATGTTGAGCAACGACAAATGTTGTTCCGCGGTCGCCGCAATCGCCCGGATGGCTGACGCGGTAAATCGAATCTTTCGAGAAAAAAACTGATTGATTTACATCGGCTGTAACGCGTTTTTTCCCAAAGTGCTTTGAAAATGCTCCATGCCGCATCAGCACGATCCCATTCACATCCGTTTGCTCTTCCGGCGAATGATCGCGGCCCGTGTCACGACATATGTAATCGCGCACGACGATCATCGGGCTGTCGTAAAGGGTTCGAAAAGCGAGAAGTTCGTTACTCGGCATTGCTTAATCGTACACTCGATGTTTTTAGCCTGGCAAGTGAATCGAGACTTCGTTAAGCGGGTACGAATTGCATAATGTCTTTAGGTGAATTATTGTTAAAACGTGCATATCGCAAAGATCGCAAAGCAAAGAAAGCGAATCCGCCAACTGTCGATTGGACTGGTTGCCGTATTGTCGCTGTTCGTTTCAGCGGTTTCCGCTTGCGCGTGTTCGCATCATCAACCGCCAAAGACAGCGATTGAAAATTCCTGCCACGGTTCGATTCATACAGCTGAGGAAGCACCGATTGCAGCCGGCGGCCCAGTCAGTAGTTTCGATGCGGACTGCAATTGCTTTGTAAGAGCTTCTGTTCCGGCAATAATTTCAAAGTCGGGGGAGAAGAAGAATTTATTCGGGAAAGAGATTGCGGTTGTTGAGAACTTGTTCGTTGCCTTTTCGCTCGAATACGTCTTCGATTCTGACGACGCAAGTCTTTCAACAGATCTTCCTGTATATACCCCCCATTACTTTGCCTACCGGCCCTCCCGGGCACCTCCGCGCCTGTAAATCAACCAAAAATCAACAGTTTGTTGCATAGCGTTCATTAATTTTTTGAATGCTTTCAGCCGATATTTGCCATTCTGCGAGCCTTGAGATCTTGTGTCTTAATCACGAAGTCGAACAAAAAGCTGCCAGCAGATTCAACTTTACTTACATGGAGATTTACAAATGGGAAAGTTCATATTTTTGTTGTTTTTGGCGCTTTTATTTTGTGCCGAATCATATGCTCATACTGCGTTTACGCTTGTAAGCAGCGAGAAGAAAACAGTTAAGGCTGCCGATGTTGCGGGGTTGGAAAAAGGCCGGACTATGGGAAAAAAGGACGGCAGCAGCCTTACATTCACTGAGAAGCAGATTCAACTCGTTATTGTTACTGGTCCTGACGACGACATGCTTTCATACCGAATTCAGGGCGTGCGAAACCCGACGCTTGTCGTGCCCGCCGGAGCGACAATGAAGATACTTTTCATAAATGTTGATTACGATATGCGCCACGATGTCCGTTTCGGACACGTGAAACAGCCTTTCGAAATCATGCCGGAGATTGACGAAAGCGTCGGTAGCACAAAACTCACGGCGAGAGCGGAAGACGGCACGCTGCAGGCCGAAGAGATCGTTGTCAGAGCCAATGAAATTGGGCAATACGTCTATTTCTGTTCCGTCCGCGGCCATGCAAACGGCGGAATGTGGGGAAACATCGCGGTTGGAGTTAAGCCCGGAGCCGATATAAAGCAACCAGAGAAGGTCAAGCATGTCCACTCGCCCGACGAGGACGAGGATCACGATAAGACCGGTAAACCGGGCGACAAGAAACCAGATGCAAAACCCTCGCCGACGCCTCACGATCATAATAATAAGAAGAAAGAGCCAGACATAACTGAAACGCCGGCCGGAAGACATGGAGAACATTCGAAGGGAATGCGTTCCACGGTTAACATTGGCGACCCGATGTCGCGCGAAAGCTCCGGTACCGCGTGGAACCCTGACACATCGCCGATGTATGCCTGGTCGAAGATGTACGAGGATGGCGGAATGTTGATGCTGATGGGCAGCGGCTTTCTGCGATACACCGAGATCGGTTCAAACCGTGATGTTTCAGTGGCCGGAAAGGGAAGCCGCAGCCGCGTAGATGCACCTACGATGTTCATGGCAATGTATTCGCGGCCTTTAGATGAAAAATCGCAGATCGGTTTTAGGGCAATGGTCAGCCTCGACCCGATAATTCAACGCGGTTACGGCTACCCGCTTCTGTATCAGAGCGGCGAGCTTTTTCGAGGGTTTCCGATCCACGACCGCCAGCACCCTCACGATCTATTTAGCGAGCTTGCCGTAACTTATTCACACAAGGTTAACGAAAAGCAGTCATTTTATCTCTACGCAGGTTATCCGGGCGAACCGGCTCTCGGCCCGCCGACTTTCATGCACCGGTTTTCTGCAATGAACAACCCCGACGCTCCTATTTCGCATCATTGGCAGGACGCGACGCACATTACCTGGGGCGTGGTTACAGCAGGGTACAGCTTCGGCAAGTTCAAATTCGAGGCAAGCGCTTTCAAGGGCCGAGAGCCGGACGAGAACCGCTGGGCGTTCGATCCGCCAAAGCTCGATTCTTTCAGCGGGCGTTTTTCATGGAACCCAACGAAAGACCTGGCGTTTCAGGTCTCGCACGGCTATTTAAAAGACCCGGAACGCTCCGAGCCAGAAGTTCGCATTCAGCGAAAAACAACTGCATCGGCAATCTACAACAAAAAGCTCAACGAGAATCGTAATTGGGCAAATTCGTTTGTTTGGGGACAGAACTACGCAAACGGGGAACGCACAAATTCGTTTCTCTTCGAGAGCAATTTCGATTGGGGCAACAATTCAGTTTTTGGCCGCATCGAGCAAGTTCAAAAGTCGGGCCACGAACTGGTTCTCGATCACGATCTGGAAGATCAGATTTTCCAGGTCGGCGCCTATTCGATAGGTTATGTACGCGACGTCATAAAAGATAAAGGCATCGATGTCGGCCTTGGAGGAATGTTGACGGTAAACTCAAACCCCGCAAGCCTGACTCCTTATTACGGCGGGACGGCTCACGGTGGATGGCAGTTCTTTATGCGATTTAGGCCAAGCAGAATGAAGGATCATTAATTTCTTTTTTCCTCTTGTTCCTCTTATTCATCTTATTCTGTGGTTCGGTTTTTACCACCTAACAATAAGGGATAAGAGGAACAAAATAACACGCTTGGCCGTTGGTGTTAATCCACTGCAAAGCTGATGTTTACAACAGCCGTCACATCCTTCTCGATGGACGACGTATCGTTAACGCCGTAGTCGGAAACTTCGGTCGATTCGGGTGCTGTTATCTGCATTACGCCCATTCGAGCAGACCGAATAGAGCCGATACTGCTCGACGTGCTGTCAGCGATCTTGTCGGCCCGCGTTTTCGCATCCCGCGCGGCTTCGCCGAGCATCTCGATCTTCAGATCGCCGAGCCTAGTGTAATAAAAGCTCGGAGAGCTTGATTCGAGCAATATTCCCTGATTTATCAATTCGGTTGCTTCACGAGAGACCTGTGCGATCTTATCTACATCGTTCGAGGTAACGCTGACTTGCTGTTTCAGCGAATATCCCGTTATTTCTGACGTTTCGCGTCCCATCTGGTCGGTTCGTTTCAACGTCGTAGTGGTGATAGACGATATAGTGATCTGTTGTTCGGGAATGCCTTTGTCGATCAAATATTTCTTGATTCGCGGTATGTAATCAGCGATCTGTTTGTACGCATCGCTTAGTTGGGACGCTTGGGTCGAGACGCCTGCGTTCCACACGACCAGGTCCGACTTAATGCGTTTTCGTGCGGAGCCCGTAACCGTTATCGCGTCTTCGCCTTTTTTCGAGCTAGTGTATGACCACCCGAGCACCAGCGAAGACAGGACAAGCCCGACCGCGATAGCTGTTGCCGAATGGAATAGGTTGTAGTTTCGTTCACCGTTCATTTTATGATCCTCCAAAATAACCAGAGGATCGTAACGGTTTATCGGAGCGAAAAGAATGTCTCAACGCACGTTGCGCCACTGTGGATAGCCACACTATGAGACCGGACTCGCTGCGTATCAAATAGCGAATTTGTCCCGGTCGATTTTTAAGTTTTCCAAATCTCCCAACGCGGCGAAAGCCAACTTTTCAGTTTGGAAATGTTCGCAGGCCAGCTGATGAACGGCTTTGGTTGTAACGGCGTCGAGCTTTGCCAGGGATTCGTCCAGAGTGATCTGGCGGCCGTGCAGCATCTCGGATTGGGCGAGAGTCGCGGCGCGTGCGGCGGAGTCTTCGAGGCCAAGAAGGATGGAAGCGCGTGTTTGCTGCTTTGCAAGTTCGAGTTCTTCGCTGGCAACACCATTCTTTACGACATCACGCATTTCAGCTATCGAAAGATCGACGACCTCTGCTACCTGTTCGGGCGACGTTCCCGCAAAGACAGAGAACAGCCCGACATCCTGATACATGATAGCCGCCGCCCCGACGCTGTATGCAAGCCCCCGTTCCTCGCGCACTTTTTGCCACAAACGGCTCGATGTGCCGCCGCCGAATATATTTGCAAGCATATCGGCTGCGTAGCGTCTTTCACTTTTTGCGCTGACAAGCGGCGTAGCGATTATGAGATGCGCCTGCTCAAGATCGGGGCGGTGCTCGACAAATATCGGCGCCGCCGTTGCCGGAACGCGGACATTCTTGTCCGCAAACGCTGCTTGCTGCGCTGTGAACGCAGCACTTGCAAACTCGACCAGCCGCTCGTGCTCCACATTTCCCGCTGCCGCTATCACAAGATATCCAGGATTAAAATTCTGCTTGTGGTATGCACAAGTAGTTTCACGCCCAAATGACCTCACTGTCTCCGGCGTTCCCGTGATCGAAAACCCAAGCGGGTGTTTCGGGAAAAATTCTCGTTGGAAGATGTCACCCAGAAGCTCTTCCGGCGAATCTTCAGTCATCTTCATTTCCTCGATTATTACCCGCTGTTCGCTTTCGAGATCTGCGGCGTCGAAACGCGGATTGGTCAGCATATCTGCCAAAAGGTCAAACGCGTTTTCGATCTGATCGTCGATCACTTTGATGACGAAGCCCGTTTCCTCGTGAGTGGTGAACGCATCGAGGTTGCCGCCGAGCCGGTCCTGTTCGATGGCGAGTTCCATCGCTGAACGCCGCTGTGTTCCCTTAAAAACACAATGCTCGATGAAATGCGTAATGCCGTTCAGCTCATTCGGCTCGTTCCGTGAACCGACGCGATAAAAGAACCCGAGCGTTGCACTGCGGACGCCTGGCATTCGATCTGTGAGCACCACAAGGCCGTTTTCGAATCTGGTTTCTTTGATATCTTCCTTCATTAAGAATTTTTTGCCACGAATTGCACGAATGGCACGAATAGGGAGTCTACCGGACGAGGCGTTCGTATTCTAATCTGTGTTTTCCGAAATTTAGGAGTAAGGCAAGCCGGAAGCTCGTTGCTTTTAGATAATTCAAAGTTTGAGCTTTGTGAATCTCTGCAATACGGTCTAAAGCCTTGAGTTCGAGAATTATTGAATCCTCGACAACGATATCGGCAATGTACTCACCAACGATCTTCCCGTGAAAAGGTACAAGTATGGGCACTTGTTGAACAGCCCTTATTCGGTTTTCCTCAAACAAGATCATTAGTGAATTTTCATAAACTTTTTCGAGAAATCCGAAACCAAGTTCCGTATGTACTTGCATCGCAAGGCCAACAATCTTATACGAAAGATCTTTGTAAAGTATGCCTTCTTCCATTCGTGTTATTCGTGTCATTCGTGGCAAAAACTCTTACTGACTTATCGCATTGAACAGCAATGGGAATGTCGCCAGGCTCTGTCCGCGGTATTGGGGTCGGAAGCCGAAGAGGATGATCTTGCCTTTGCCCATTGTTATTTCGACGAGGGCGGCCTTGCCGGCGATCTTATCGGCGCCGAGGGCCCAGCCTGAGAGGAGAATATCCTTAGAGTTTTTTGGATATGTTGCGATTACCTTGATGCCTGAGACAGTAGACGAGAGACCGGAGACAGGAGATTGTGGTTTTCCTCCCGTCTCTTGCCTCCCGTCTGTTGTCTCGATTTCGAAAGCCGGTGAGTTCTCAAACCATGCGATCGATTGCTGGGGCATGCCTTTGGCGATCGGTGAGGTCAGGTCGAGTTCGGTGCGGAGGATCGAGCCGGGGATGTAAAACGCTTTTCGGTCGAGGCCTTTTACGACGTTGCGGATGGGCAGGTTGAATTGCTCAATCGCAAACTCCGACGAGCGGTTTAGAAAGACGAGCGTCCCGCCCGCCTCGACAAACTTCGTCAGATTCTCGACGCCTTCCTTGCCGACGCCGCCCGTGTACTCATCCGGCATCGTGCCCTTCGCATAACCGTTGAGGATTTGGGCTGCGGGCTGGTCGGGGAAAATAATGCTAGATGATTGCTTGCTAAATTGAATGTTTCGAATTTGGGAATTTCGAATGACGGTAGAATTCAGCTTTTCGCATTGACTACCGTAATCAAACCAGTGTCGGCTATTTTCCGTGACATGCCTAGTCCATCCTTCATCCATCGAAGGAATTTCAGAGCGATAAATCCTCACATTGTTAACTTTTGGCCCTTCGATTGTTCCAGCGCAGCCAGGGTAGCTTGGCCCGCTACGGCCCCAGTCGTGTCTTTCGCGCACCTTACGGAAAACTGGAACAACATCTTGATGGAACAATAGAGATAGTGAATGCGCCGTTACGTCATACGGAGTTATCGGCACGCCCTGATTATCTTTCAGATCGGGGTAAACCTGTTTCTCCAACAATGCTTTCGCAAAAGCTCCATATGGCTGCGCCATTTTTACTAGCACAACGATGTCCAGATCGTCTTTAGTGAAATTGGTAATTGCGGTTACCTTCATCTCAACCCCACTGCGGTCAAGGATTTGCGGCAAACCCTCGTCCAGATCCGCGTTTTTGATTGCGAACGCCACCAACTCCCCGTCCTTCCTCGGCCTCACTGCTTCCTTTCCGATCTGATAAAACCTCGTCAGCCATCGCTCGCGGTTGTCAGCGGCGTGATTCAGCAGGCTGAATGCGGCGGTGGTCATGTAGTCGGTTATGTTTCTCAAACGCCATTCGCCGCCGAGCCATACGGGGCCAAAGTTTGATGACTCAACCTTTGGATCGTAGCCGTCGTCGGCCGGGACGCGGAGGTCGTCGAACTTGACGGTGACGGGCGTGGCAAGGCGGGCCGAGGCGGTTTCGCTCAGGATGCGGACTCCGCCGTGGTAGTGCGAATAGGCTCGTGCGGGCGTCCAGGCGTCGTAGGTCGAGTTTGTTGTGATTCCCTGATAGCCGGCCTTTCGCATCGTCTCGGCCATGTATGTGCCAAGCTCGGTGTAGCCTTCGACGATCTGTTTGGGCACGTTCGGTTCGACGGGCTGTATATAGGGCGGCAGGAAAAGCCGCGAGCCGTTCGCGCCCTGCTGGTGGATGTCGTGCACGATCTGCGGGTGCCAGACGTTGTGGATCTTGTCCACGGTGAGCTGCGTCTCGACCTGCGTGAAGGCGTACCAGTCGCGGTTGTTGTCGTGGCCGACGTACTTGTGATAAAGCTCGGGCGGGCTTGTTCCCTCATAAGGCGTGCCGAGGGTTTTGTCGTACCAGTTCTTCACGATGTCCACGCCGTCGGGGTTGAGGCTCGGGACAATGAGGATGATCGTGTTGTCGAGGATCTTTTTTATCTCGGGCTCGTTGGAGCTGGCTAACCTGTGGGCGATGAGCATGCTCGAAAGCGTCGAGCCGACCTCGGTCGAGTGGATGCCGTGGGTGATGAGGACGATGGTTTTGCCTTGGGCTATCAGCTTTTTCGCGGCTGCGTCCCGTGCCCCCGTCTGCGTTCCCAGCTTCCGCGGGTCCGCTAGTTTCGCGTTTATCTCTTCGTACTTCTTTAGCTGCTGCAGGTTCGCAGGGCTTGAGATCGTGGCGTATACGAACGGAGCACCCATAGTCGTCTTGCCGATCTCTTCTAAGATCATCCGGTCGGAGGCTTTGTCGAGCTTTTGAAAGTAGTCGACGATCTGGGCCCAGCTTGCGAGCTTGCGGTCATCTCCGGGCGTGAACCCGAGCGTGTCCTTTGGCGCGGGAACTGTTTGTGCGAACGTTACTGACGAAAAAAGGAATAAGACAAGAGAGAACCACCCCGTCAGCCGACCACCCCGGCCGAAGCGGCCACCCCTCCTCAAACCAGGAGGGGAGCTAAAATGCAACCCCTCATTTGTAAGGAGGGAAGATTTTGGACCGCCGAGACGCCGAGATGCCGAGATGCAGAAGTCTGTTTTCATATTGCTTGGAGTTTAGACGATTTTCGCTGGTTGGGTAAAGAGGCGGGAAAGACGCCCGGTAGGGAAGCGTGCTTCGCGAAAAAAAATAACACTCTGACGCACTCGCTACGGCTCGTGTTTCTGCCTGTTGCCTTTTTTGGTTATGCAATGTACATTGCAAGGCAGAACTTTCCCTGCTCACGATTTATAAAAGAGAATCACCACGCCGCTAAAGCGGCCCCCCATCCTACGTTAGGAGGGGAGCTTAAGAATATATGAAAAATCCATTCCTCGAGAATTTCCGCCCGTATATTCCGGCGAGCGTCACAAACTTGCGCGAGCTAACACCCTTTCCCCTGCTTGTCGGCACATTGCTCGGCATTATCTTCGGCGCATCGTCACTTTATCTTGTTTTGAAGACGGGCTTGACGGTTTCGGCTTCGATACCGGTGGCGGTAATCGCGATAACGTTGTTCCGGCTGCTTTCGAAAGCCGGAATGCGTGATGCCACGATTCTCGAATCGAACGTGATGCAGACTGCCGGTTCGGCGGGCGAATCGATTGCCTTCGGCGTCGGCGTAACGATGCCGGCGATACTT
>JBQTJB010000048.1:0-42933 GCA_052387555.1 Blastocatellia bacterium
GCTGCAGGTTGAAGCCGGGAAACATTGTTGTTATACTTAGTGACAGGCGTCAGGGAAGATGTGCCTTTTACAGGTCGTCGCCTCATTAGATTGAAGCTCACTAAATTATTGAGTTTCAATGGGTTTACGGCGATCTTTTCGCAATATAGTGGAGAGTAGGTGTCCCCTTTAGACACTCTCGAAAAAATAGGATAAAAGCGATCAACTGCTGAAAAAGCGGTCAGGGCAAACTTTTCCCTCGACCGCATTTGCCGTCTTTTCCGAAAACTTTTATAGGGAGACGCTTGTAACATGGGAATCCTAGCAGTAATCGACGCATAAATCAACAGGTTTTTTCTTCACGGTAATTTTTAACATTATGATCAATAATCCCCTTCAAAACAGCTCAACCGGTCTCGGACGCAGAACAAGCCAATCGCCGGAACGGGTGGATTTTTCAAAGATCTACACAACTGCCCAAATTCCTAACCTGATCGAGGTCCAACGCGAGTCTTATAACCGCTTTCTCCAAATGGATCTGATCCCGGAAGAAAGAGACTATGTCGGCCTTCAGTCAGTTTTCGCTTCGATATTTCCGGTGTCGGATTTTCGCGAGACGGCTACGCTCGAATACGTCGAATATCAGATCGGCAACTGGCAGTGCAAGTGCGGTAACCTCGAAGGCCTTGAGCATCTTCGAGCAAACTGTAAGAACTGTGGTTCGAAGGTGAAGGTCGATCCTTTCAACCCGGCCGAGGTTCTTTGTAACAACTGCGGTACGTTCAATGCCGTTCGTCCGAATCTTTGTAATAACTGCGGCGAGCCTGTCGGGTTAAAGCATAAGCACGACCAACAGGAATGTCAGGAACGCGGAATGTCCTACAGCGTGCCGCTCAAGGTGAAAATTCGCCTCACGGTCTACGACAAAGATCCCGAGACAAACGTTTCGACCATCCGTGACATTAAGGAAGAAGACGTATTTTTTGGCGAGATTCCGTTGATGACGGATAACGGCACTTTCATCATTAATGGAACCGAGCGCGTTATCGTATCGCAACTTCACCGAAGTCCGGGTGTTTTCTTCAAAGGCGACCGCGACGAATATCTGGCGAAGATCATTCCTTACCGAGGTTCTTGGGTTGAGTTCGAATACGACCAGAAGGGAATTTTGCACGCCCGTCTAGGCAAGCGGAAAATTCTTGCGACTATCTTCCTGCGTGCTCTCGGCCTCTGGCTGAGTCCGCAGATCGACATGAAAACAGTGTCGGACAGCATCCTCGAAGAAGTTGTAAAGAACGCCGAGTATCAAAATGCCGATATTCTCAAACTTTTCTACACGGTCGATGACGTCATAGTCGAGAAAGGGAAGATCCATCTAAAGGTTAAGCCTGAAGGTGATACACATCTTGCCGGAATGCGTGCCGACGAGGACATTAAGGATAAGAAAGACGAGATCACTCGAAAAGGCAAAAAGATAACCAAATCGGCGATTGGCGACCTTCGTCGGCTCGGACACGAAAAGGTCGAGGTTTCAGCGAGCGAATTTGAAGGAGCCTATTCCTTAGTTGATATTGTCAATACCGAGACGGGAGAGGTGATCGCGGAGTCGAACACCGAGATCACTGCTGCTAAACTGCAGCAGATTATCGAAGAGGGCGTGAACACGTTCTCCGTCTTTTTCCCGAAGACCGACATTATCGGCGAGGTGATTTCGAACACCTTAAAGAAGGACGCCATTTCGAAGCCTGTCGACGCGCTGCTTGAAATTTATCGCAAGATGCGTCCCGGCGATCCGCCCACGGTTCCGACGGCTTATCACCTGCTCGAAGGCATGTTCTTCGACGCCCGCAGGTTCGATTTGTCGCGTGTTGGACGTTTGAAGTTCAACATCAAAATGGGGCGCCCCGAAAAGGACCGCATCACCGATCCGCTTTTGGCGGCGACCGATTTTGTCGAGGTAGTCAATTATCTTCTTCGAATGAAGAAGGACAGCGAGCATTTCACGCAGGACGACATCGACCACCTAGGCAACCGCCGCGTTCGCGCGGTGGGCGAACTGCTCGAAAATCAGTTTCGCATCGGGCTGGAGCGCATGGAGCGTGCGATAAAGGAAAAGATGTCCATTCAACAGGATATGTTTACCACGATGCCGCGCGACCTGGTAAATGCCAAACCTGTGACAGCAGCGGTTCGCGAGTTTTTCGGCTCGTCGCAGCTTTCGCAGTTCATGGATCAGACAAATCCGCTTTCCGAGATCACTCACAAGCGCCGTCTTTCGGCTCTTGGGCCGGGCGGACTTTCGCGTGAACGTGCCGGATTCGAGGTTCGCGACGTTCACCCGACGCACTACGGTCGGATTTGCCCGATCGAGACGCCTGAAGGTCCGAACATCGGACTTATTTCGTCACTTTCGTGTTTTGCGCGTATCAATGAATTCGGGTTTATCGAATCGCCTTACCGAAAGGTGATCGAGGGACGTGTAATCGAATATGTGAAGATTCACAACGGCGGCGACACTAAGTTCAAGCCGAATGAACATGTTCCGCTCGAGGACGTGGAAAAGGCGAACAAAAAGCTCGCAAAGGACGGCGGCAAACAGGCCGACTTCGATCCTTTTCCGTTCTATCTGACGGCTTGGGAAGAAGATAAATGGATCATCGGTCAGGCCAACATCGAGTTAGACCCGAAAGGGCACCTGGTTAATGACCGTAACGCGGCCCGGCAAAAAGGTGAGTTTATCACCGCAGACCGTGCGGATATTCAGTACATGGACGTTTCGCCGAAGCAGTTGGTTTCGGTGGCGGCATCGCTCATCCCGTTCCTGGAAAACGACGATGCTAACCGAGCCTTGATGGGATCGAACATGCAACGCCAGTCGGTTCCGCTACTGCGCGCCGAATCGCCGTATGTCGGCACCGGCATGGAGAAGGTTGCCGCACGCGACTCCGGCGCGGTGGTCATCGCGAAACGCGACGGCGTGGTCGATTATGTCGATTCGGAGCGCATAATCGTAAAGGCCGACCATCAGGTCGACGGAACTATCTCCCGCGAGGTGACGGCTGACATTTATTCGCTGGTCAAGTTCAAGCGTTCCAATCAAAACACCTGCATCAACCAACGACCGATCGTTCAGGTTGGCGAGCGCGTTCGTAAAGGGTTGGTAATTGCAGACGGCCCGTGTACGGACCGCGGCGAACTCGCGCTCGGCCGCAACATTCTTGTGGCCTTCATGCCCTGGCGCGGTTACAACTTCGAGGATGCTATTTTAGTCTCCGAGCGTCTCGTAAAGGACGATTACTACACCTCGATCCATATCGAGGAGCTTGAGATCGAGGCACGCGATACGAAACTCGGGCCGGAAGAGATCACGCGCGATATTCCCAATATCGGAGAGAACATGCTTCGCGACTTGGATGAATCGGGAATTATCCGCATCGGCGCCCAGGTAAAGCCCGGCTCGATTCTGGTAGGTAAAGTAACTCCAAAGGGCGAGACGCAGCTCACGGCGGAAGAAAAACTGCTTCGAGCGATCTTCGGCGAAAAGGCCGGCGACGTGAAAGACGCCAGCTTGACCTGCCCGCCGGGAATCGATGGTACGGTCGTGGACGTTCAGGTCTTTACGCGTAAGGGACAGGACAAGGACGAACGGTCGCTGGATATCGAAGGTATGCAGGAAGAAGATCTTCGCCGCGACCTCGAGGATGAAATCCGTATCCTTCAGGAACAGCGTAACGAGCGGATCTATGAACTTTTTGAGGGACGAAAGCTTACCTCCGATCTGCTCGAAGGCAAAGAGCTTCTTATCAAAAAGGGAACCACGCTGCACCGCGAACAGCTTAAGGACGTTCCGGCCAAGCTTTTGAAGAACATCGAGGTTGCTTCGGGCAGGATCGACATCACCGCCGAGGTCAAGGAATACGAACAGCGCACCGAACGCCAGATCAATATTCTCTCGGATATTTACGACGAGAAGATCACAAAACTGAAGCAGGGTGACGAACTGCCTCCGGGCGTGATCAAAATGGTGAAGGTCTTTGTCGCTATGAAGCGCAAGCTGAGCGTCGGCGACAAGATGGCTGGCCGTCACGGTAACAAGGGCGTCATCGCACGCATTTTGCCGGAAGAGGACATGCCGTATTTGCCCGACGGCACGCCCGTCGAGATCGTTCTCAATCCGCTTGGCGTGCCCTCGCGCATGAACGTCGGGCAGATACTGGAGACGCATCTAGGCTGGGCCGCACGCGTACTTGGCCTTCATTTCGCGACTCCCGTTTTCGACGGCGCAAGCGAAGCGGAGATCAAGGAGTACATCGGCCAGGCGAACAAGAAGTATGACACGCTTAAGCTTCCGCCTTCGGTCGGACCATCAGGCAAGACCCGTCTATACGACGGTTTGACCGGTGAGCAGTTCGAGCAAAAAGTGACCGTCGGTTACATCTATATGCTCAAGCTTTCTCACCTGGTCGACGACAAGATCCACGCGCGTTCGATCGGGCCTTACTCGCTGATCACGCAGCAGCCGCTCGGCGGCAAGGCTCAGTTCGGTGGACAGCGGTTCGGAGAAATGGAGGTGTGGGCGCTCGAAGCTTACGGAGCCGCACATATTCTGCAGGAATTGCTTACTTGCAAATCCGACGACGTGGCGGGCCGTTCGAAGATCTACGAAACGATCGTCAAGGGCGTTTCGAACTTCGAACCGGGAATTCCCGAATCGTTCAACGTGCTTGTCCGCGAGCTTCAAAGCTTGTGTCTCGACGTCGAGCTGATTCAGGAAGACGAGATCGACCCGGAAGAAGTCGCCGCCGGTGTCGATGCGTTGGTAGGGGTTGACTAAAAATTTGCGAATGTCGATTGATCTTCATTCGTAAATCGCAAATCGCAATTGGAGAAAAGATGTTTCGATTTAATAACGACAACAAAACACAGCTGACCACTAACTACGAAGCGATTCGGATCAGCTTGGCCTCCCCGGACAAGATCCGCTCGTGGTCGCACGGCGAGGTCACAAAGCCGGAAACGATCAACTACCGCACATTCAAACCGGAGCGTGACGGGTTGTTCTGCGCCCGCATTTTCGGCCCGGTGTCGGACTGGGAATGCCTCTGCGGAAAGTACAAGCGGATGAAGCACCGCGGAGTGATCTGCGACAAGTGCGGCGTCGAGGTAACTCAGTCAAAAGTTCGCCGCGAACGTCTCGGCCACATCGAATTAGCGAGTCCCTGTTCGCATGTTTGGTTCTTCAAGGGGCTTCCCAGCCGTATTGGGCATCTGCTCGACATCACGCTGCGCGATCTTGAAAAGATACTTTACTTCGAAACCTATATCGTTATCGATGAAGGGGATGTGCCGGATCTGAAACCGAAAGACCTGCTTACTGACGAGCGCTATCGCGAACTTACCCGTGATTACCCGAATCAGTTCGTAGCAAAAATGGGAGCCGAGGCGATAAAAGAACTGTTGATTAAGATCGACATTCCGGAACTCGTCGAAGAACTTCGCCAAAGAATGCGCGACGAAACCTCGCAGCAGAAAAAGCTTAAGTATTCCAAGCGTTTGAAAGTTTCGAATTCATTTGCCCGTTCCGGCAACAAGCCGGAGTGGATGATCCTGGATGTCATCCCGGTCATACCGCCGGAGCTTCGCCCGCTGGTGCCTCTTGACGGCGGACGGTTTGCAACATCTGATCTTAATGATCTGTATCGCCGCGTTATCAACCGCAACAACCGTTTAAAGAAGCTTATCGAGCTTCGCGCTCCGGAAGTGATCGTCCGCAACGAAAAACGCATGCTTCAGGAAGCCGTCGATGCGTTGTTTGACAACGGGCGCCGGGGCCGCGTGCTTCGCGGCGCGAATAATCGCCCGCTCAAGTCGCTTTCGGGCACGCTCAAGGGCAAGCAGGGACGTTTCCGTCAGAACCTTCTCGGAAAGCGTGTCGATTATTCGGGACGCTCGGTTATCGTCGTCGGGCCTGAGTTGAAACTGCATCAGTGCGGTTTGCCGAAGAAAATGGCTTTGGAATTGTTCAAGCCGTTCATCTATAACAAGCTTGAAAAAGACGCCCATGCCGCCACGATCAAACAGGCTCGGGAAATGGTCGAGCGCCAGGAGCCGATAGTTTGGGACATTCTCGAAGAGGTCATCCGCGAACATCCGGTTCTTCTCAACCGTGCCCCGACGCTTCACCGTCTCGGCATTCAGGCTTTTGAACCCGTTTTGGTAGAAGGCAAGGCTATCAAGATCCATCCGCTTGTCTGCACGGCTTTCAATGCCGATTTCGACGGCGACCAGATGGCGGTACATATTCCGTTGTCGGCCGAAGCACAGATCGAAGCAAGCGTATTGATGCTCGCGTCGAACAATCTTCTTTCGCCCGCCAGCGGCCAGCCGATCACGGTGCCTTCACAGGACATTGTGCTCGGATGCTATTACCTGACGCTCGGACGCGACGAAATGAAGGGCGAGAACAAGGCCTTCAATTCGGTCGATGACGTTATTCTTGCCCTGGATGCGGGCTCCATCGAAACCCAAACGAAAATTCGGCTTCGTTGGAAAGGTGACCTTATCGACCTCACACTCGAGCATAATACTCAGGACGTGATGCGCGCGACAGTACGAGAGAACATCGACCGCGTTATCGATACGACCGCCGGACGAGTAATTCTTAACGAACGCCTCACTCGCGACGGGTTGCCGTTCGTCAACGGAACGCTCAAGAAGAAGGGACTTCAATCGCTGGTCAGCTATTGCCATTTGCGGCTCGGACACGAACAGACCGTTTCTCTTCTCGATGATCTGAAAACGATGGGCTTTCTTTATGCGACGAAATCGGGAATGTCCATCGGCATCGACGACATGGTTACTCCGTCAAGCAAAAAGGGAATTATCGAAAAAGCCCGTGTCGAAGTGGACAAACTTCAGAAGCAGTATGAAGACGCGACCATGACCAACATGGAACGCGAAAACAAAGTGACGGCGATCTGGTCGGAAGTGACCGATCACGTTGCCAAGGAAATGTTCTTGGCCATGCATAAGCGTGAAGACGAGCGAAAGGAGCTCAACCCGATCCTCGTTATGGCGGACTCCGGTGCTCGCGGTTCGGATGCTCAGATCAGACAGCTTGCCGGTATGCGCGGCCTTATGGCAAAACCTTCCGGTGAGATTATCGAAACACCGATCGTCGCGAACTTCCGCGAGGGGTTGAACGTGCTGCAGTATTTTATCTCGACGCACGGTGCACGAAAAGGACTGGCCGACACGGCACTGAAAACTGCCGACTCGGGCTACCTGACGCGCCGTTTGGTCGATGTCGCTCAAGACGTGATAGTTTCCGAAGAAGATTGCGGAACGCTTCGCGGCGTTTGGGCCGAAGCGATCATTCGCAACGGCGAAGAGGTCGAGTCTCTCCGCGACCGTATCGTCGGCTGCACTTCGCTTGACGATATAGTCGACCCGGTTGACGGAACCACGATAGTGAACTCAAACGTCGAGATCGACGAAGACCTTGCCGCCTCCGTACAGCTCTCGGGTCTTCAGAAAGTTCGGATCCGATCCGCTCTGACCTGCGAAAGCCGACGCGGTATCTGCGTAAAGTGTTACGGACGAAATCTGGCGACCGGAAATACGGTCGAGATCGGCGAAGCGGTCGGGGTCATCGCCGCTCAGTCGATCGGCGAACCCGGTACGCAGCTTACGATGAGAACGTTCCACGTCGGCGGAACTGCCCGGCTTGAGCAGGAAACCAAACACACAGCCGCAATGGACGGAACCGTGAAATTCGTCGACGAGTGGAAGATAATCAAGAACCGCAAGCGTGAAATGATCTCGATGAAGCGACAGCCTTCCGAGCTCGGACTTATGGACGAGCGCGGACGCGAAGTCGCTCGATATCGCATCGTTTACGGAGCCCAGCTTCACGTAAAGGACGGCCAGAAAGTTAAGGAAGACGATGTGCTCGCGACATGGGATCCTTTCACATTTGCGATCCTTACGGAAGTTGCCGGAACGGTCAAGTTTCAGGACCTAAAGGAAGGCAAGACGGTCGAACAGGAAATCGACAAGGTTACCGGTCAGATACGTCTTGTCGTAAAAGACTCGGATGAAAAGAATCAGCCGCGTCTGGAAATACGCAGCGGCAATAAAGTTCTGAAAACATATCAGATGCCGATTCGTGCAAACCTTCAGGTTATCGACGGCCAGCAGATCGAGGCCGGTGACGTTATCGCCAAGATTCCTCGTGAAACGACCAAGACCAAGGACATCGTCGGCGGTCTGCCGCGAGTTGTTGAGCTTTTCGAAGCTCGACGTCCGGGTGAAACAGCCGTCATGTCTGAGATCGATGGCAGCGTCACGCTTGGAACGATATCAAAAGGTAAACGCAAGATCATCATTACCGGCGAAGATGGAGCAGAACGCGAATACGATATTCCTCGCGGAACGCACATCAACGTGCAGGACGGCGATCATGTAAAGGCGGGCGAACCGTTAATGGACGGGCCGCTGAACCCTCACGATATTCTTCGTGTTTTGGGAACCGAAGCGCTACAGAATTATCTCGTAAGCGAAATCCAGGAGGTTTATCGTCTGCAGGGCGTGAACATCAACGACAAGCATATTGAGGTGATCGTCCGGCAAATGCTGCGCTGGGTCAAGATCAAAGAGGTCGGCGATACAGAATTTCTTATGGAAGAGCAGGTTGACCGTTTCCGTTATGAAGACGAAAATCGAAGAGTTGCCGACGAAAGCGGAAAAACATCTGTCGGCGAACCGTTGCTGCTTGGTATCACGAAGGCATCGCTTTCAACGGACTCTTTCATTTCAGCGGCCAGTTTCCAGGAAACAACGCGTGTCTTAACCGAAGCGGCCATTTCCGGTCGTGTGGATTACCTACGCGGGCTAAAGGAAAACGTCATCATGGGACGCTTGATTCCGGCCGGAACCGGAATGAAGTACTATCGCAACGTCAAGGTTGCTCCCGATGCCACGGAGAACCGAAAACAGGAGGATGAATTCGACGAGCTTGTGAATATCCGCGGCGGACTCGACATTCCTATTCTTGCGGGCGTTCCCGGAGTTGGGGACGACGATATCGACGAGGGGGCTGACATTGACGACGATAGCCTGGACGTCGAAACCGAAGAGGAGTTCGACATCGAAGAAGCGATGAAAATCGACATTGAAGACGACGAACTATAAAAGTCTTTACCGAAATGCGGTATCGACAAAGTAAATATAAAAAGCTGAGAGCTATAAACTCTCGGCTTTTTTTATTGTCTGGATATCTGACTAGATAACCGGAATAAAACGCTCGCTTACCTTTTTATGCAGTTCGGTTGCAAGCATTTTTCGGTCGGTATTTATCACAGCCTCGTCGCCAAAATTCAGCACCGCCGTAAACTCTCTCATCTCAAACAATCTGAATAAGTGGCCGAGAAACGAGATGTCATCCCACCAGCAAACCATTTCGCTTGCCGGACGTTCGCCTTCGGGAGTTCTATAGCTTACCGATGCATATGACACTGGCAAGTCTGTCCGGGCTGCAAACTCCAAGAACGATGAGTTGAAAGGCAAAACTGCTTCGCCCTTTGTACTCGTGCCTTCCGGGAAAACTATCACGCCTTCGCCTTTTTCGAGAGTTTCGATTATCTCGGCACCGGCACGCGGAATGTCACGTCGATTATGGCGGTCGATGAAAATGTTTCCCATATCGCGAACCAATCGGCCAGCCAGGAACCAATCTTTTATATCGCTTTTAGCAACGAAAACGCCCTTAGCTACCGAGCGAAGGGCGGCAATGTCTGCGTAGCCCAAATGATTTGAAACCAGAAAAAAAGGAGGCTGTGGCGGCTTGCCGATGACCTCGATCTTCATCCCGGAGATATAAACAAAACTATTTGTCCATTTTTCGAAAGCGATCTGGCGCCAGTATTGTTTATTCGGAATAAAAAAGGACGACAGCCACCAAAACCCATAAAGACCGAGCGTTGCTGTCAGAAAAAGAAGGAATCTGAAATAAGAACGGAGGTACTTCATCATTAGGAAATATTAGTTCACAAGCTGTAAGGAAAACAGGATCATTATTTATCGAGCTTTGCAAAATTGTATCGCAGCAAAACGCGCATCGGCAACGATTTCCCGTTTATTTCCGCCGGACGCCAACTCATTTTTCTTACTGCTTCGGTCACAGATTCATCCAGTCCGTATCCGGCCCACCGGACGACCCGAGTTTCGATGATACTGCCATTTGCGGCAATATCCGCCTCGATCTCGACCGTGGCCTGTATGTCGTAAAGGTATGCAATAGAGGTGTATTCCGGTTTCACGCGCTTATATGGCATTGGCGGACGAAACCCGGCTGATTGCGATGATCCGTCAGCGGGCATCTCTCCGATCTTTTCCTTGCTCGCTTTTGTTAGTTCGGATCTGAATATAGTCCTTAACTTTTCGGAGAGTGTGTTTATAGGTTCACTTGCACCCGAAAGCAGAAGTCGTTTCGCAGCAGGCTCGCTTTCCGCCGGAAAAGATTTCAGGTTCCAGAAAACCAATTCACCCGTCCGGGAGCTCACCAGATAAATCGCCGCGAACGCCTCGAAATAATCTTTCAGTTCAGGCGAAACACGACGTTGCGTGCCGGTTTTTATCAGAACAAAATAATCGCAGCCAAGCACCCGCCCGATTTCCAAAGATTTTATCGTGGTCAAATTGAACGGGGTTTCTATGTTCAGCGAGCCAAATGCAGCAAGGTCCATTGACGGATCGTTAATTTTGAAATTTGATCGCAGTGAATCGGAGATGGCTTCAGAGTATTTTGCCGAGAGGTCACTGACATTTGGGTCAAGAATGGAGATCCTTTGAGCTGTGACCGGCTTTGGAAGAGACAATAGCAGAACGACGGCAATTACAGTGAACAGCCGGACATCGCCAAGTCGGTAGCACGATCTGTCTTTACTGGTGATAGAACTTCGCAATTTCAAGTTTTAATTCCGCGGGAAAGCACAGTCTGTGAATACGATACTCCTTTTGAAGTCCGCGAACGGCGGAGCTGACCTCCGAAATTTCCCTTATCACCGGCCGCGAAAAACCGTCTTCGACATAGATCAAGTTTTTCGGGTCGGCGGTGTCCCTTGTGTAAAAATAATGCGGCACATCACCGGCTTTGTCCTCGACTATGTAATATTCGGGATCGTACCCTGCATTCTCGACGGCCTTGCTTGCCCTCGAAATGAACTCCTTGCGTTCATCCTCCGGCATGTCGAGATCAAAAGCCTTAAAGAGCTTTCGATTCAAAAAACGTTTCGACAGATCGGATAGTATTTTGTCGTCAGCATTTCGCCAACGCTTTATATGGAAGAGCATGTCCGCATCATCAAGCGAAAAATGCTCATGCAGCGTAAGTTTTCTGCTCTTCAATATGCTTTCGAACGCCGTGCCGGGATCGTGCCAGACCGGATTGCCGTCCTGGTAGAGTTCCAAAGCCCGCCGTAAAAGCAGGTGCAAAACTGCCTCTGCGGAACGCAAAGTTCGGTGAAAATAAACTTGCCGGAACATGTAATACCGTGCCTGAAGATAATCCTCAACCGCATATATTCCCGGCGCCGAAACGTAGAGCTGATCTTTAGCCTCATTGATCTCGATCGATTTGATTATCCATTCAAGGTCGAAGACGCCGTATTGGACGCCGGTCATCAACGAATCGCGGAGCAAATAATCCATTCGGTCGACGTCGAGCTGCGACGAGACAAGCTGAGCAAGAGCCATCGGCTTATATGTGCCGCGAATGATATCGGCGACGGCAGAGGGCAGCGCAGAGGAATAATCCCCAAGAATTTTCCCGACCTCGGTTTCGCCGTTCAGAACTGCTTCCACGGTGAAATCTTCGTGATGAAACCTGAGTATTCCCTCGACCACATGCGAAAATGGGCCGTGGCCAATGTCGTGCAGCAACGCGGCCACGCGAACGGCAGTTTGATCCTCTTCGGAAATTTTATAATTAGAATTTAGCTTGGCGAGTATCCGCGTCGCCAGATGAAACGCTCCTAAAGAGTGGGTAAAGCGCGAATGTTCGGCGGCTTGATACGCGAAATGAGCCAATCCCAATTGGCGAACCCGCCTGAGCCGTTGAAACTCGCGGGAATCGACCAGCCGCGCGATCAAACCACCCTCCGGCGTATCTGTCCTAAGACGGATTATGTTATGAACCGAGTCCCGGTAGATTCTTTCCGACAGGTGGGTGCCTCCTAGGCAAACAATAAATTTGAATATAAGAAAATTAGATTCTACCAGAACATTGCAAAAACCTTAACGGAATCAATTTAATGGTGCTATAATCCTAACCACCATCAACCTACTTTCCTTACTGGAGGTCAATATGAATCCAACCGCTCGCCATAGTTGGCTAGAAATTAAACACTTTCTACCAATTGCCCTTGCCGTCTTTTTATTTGCCCAATCTGGCTTCTCAAGCACCATTGCCGGCTTTGTCTACGCTAAAGGATCTCGTGTTGCATTGCCTGATATCGATGTCGAACTTCTCAACGAGAATTATCAATTGCGAGGCCGCATGAAAACGGACGGAGCGGGAAGGTATACCTTTGCAAATCTTGCGGATGGAAACTACATGATTAGGGTTCTTCCGTTTCGCCATGACCTCGAGGATCAAGAGATTATGGTTGAGATTACCACGCTAAAAACTACCGGTTCTGGGCTGGGAAACACCTACGTTACTCAGGATTTTTATCTTTCGCCAAAGCGTGGGGGGTTGGCAGCAACCGAAATCGGCGTTGTCTTTGCTCAGGAAGTTCCGAAAGAAGCTCGAAAGCTATACGAAGCAGCAATTGCAGACCTTACAAAAAACCGAAGACCCGAAGGTATTCGTGGTCTTCGCGACTCTATTGCTCTATTCCCAAATTACTATGACGCAAATTTCCGCTTAGGAAACGAGTTGGTCGGGACCAAGGATTATGGCGAGGCTGCACAGCTTTTCATGAAGGCTGCCGAGGTAAATCAAAAGAGCGCGACGTCGCTTTACTTACTTGGTTCTTGCCTGCATCAGATCGACCGGAGCTATAACAAAGGGGCTCTTATTGCATTGAAAGCGGCTTTGGAATTGGCCCCGTCGTCTGTTCAAGTATTGTATTTGATCGGAAAAATAGAGCGACTGGAGGGCAACTATCAAAACGCCGAAAAGCATTTAGTTCAGGCTAAAAAACTATCAAAACAGGGCATTCCTGAAATACACAGCGAGCTTGCTCAGTTGTATGGCAACAATATGGGAAAATATGCCAATGCAGCAGACGAGCTTGAAATGTATCTAAAGGTAAGTAAACTCAGCAAAGAAGACGAGACGAAGACAAAGAAGATAATCACCGATCTTCGCGAGAAGTCAAAAAAGTCCCGGTAAATTAATTTTCAAGGCTAGGCAGCCATCTTTCCTGATGACCAATGCAACCGTAGGGTTTTTTGTGCGGACTAATAATCTAATATTGCGTTATTCGATAATCATTATCATAATCTTTGCTCAAAGGTTTCCCCTATTTTCATACATTCCACAATTACACGCTTAATGGCACAGTTAGCCGGAAATAAAAAGAGCCTGTCCATTTTTTTGGACAGGCTCAAAGGTTTCTTCTGTTAATAAACTAGAAGAACAATCTGGCACCAATGCGTACTTCACGCGGAGCTTGGAAAGTGTTTGGCAAGCCGTAGTCATTTCTTCGCCCTGCAGCAGCCGACGTAGTCGGGTTGTTGAGGTAGTTGAGAATGAACTGGGTGATACCAGGGCCGTTGAAGATCGTATTGAACACGGCACCTTCGCTAGTACATGTCGTACAACCATTTGCAGCCAATTGTGATGCACGTATGTCCGTATTGCTGATGGTCGTCTGGAATGCGATCTCATTCCTTTCATCAAACAAATTGCGGATGTTCAAGAACGGTTCAAAGCTGAACCGGCCGTCTTTTCCGAATTTGTAGCGGTGGCTTACTGAAAAGTCCGTTTCGGTGAACATTTCAGTACGGCCAAGATCGCCGCGTCCAAACAGAATCGCCGTGGTAACAGCGTAGTTTGTATAAATCGTTGTCAATGGAGATCCTGATTGGAACGTTGTGAAAGCCGATACGGTGGTGGCGTTGTTCGAATTACCCCGCCAGTCAAACGTATAACCTCCGTATGCTTTAACAACGTGCGGTCGGTCGGTTGCAAGCGGTCCGTCATCCGGGTCGCCGTTAGCATTGAAGCCCAACATCGGCAAGTCGAAGAAACGGTTTACGTTTGGAGACGAACGGCCAAATTCATCTGAGCTGGCAAGACCTGAATAATTACCGAAGAGACGGCTCCAGGTGTAGCTGGCGTTGAAGAAATACTTAGTCGCACGCTTGTCGACACGAATCTCAACCGCGTCAAAGTCACGACGTGCTTTTGGACACGGCAAATTAGCTGTGCTTGCAACTTCGCAAACGAGGCCGAATCCCGGATTTCCGATGATATAAGCCTCCGATCCCTGAGCGTTGAAAACACCAACGTCCTCGATCGCACGGTCAACTTGTTTATGAGTATAACGTCCGGCCAGGACAAAGTTATTCGACAACTCACGTTCGATACCGAAAGTATATTCGCTCTGGCGGGCTGCTTCAATGCTCGGATCGATAGCGCCGGTTTCGAATATATCCGCACCGGTAAGGTTTGTTGCTATGCGGAAATCGAACTGGCAGACCGACCAACCTGTTCCGCCCACGATCGGGCAGGTTCCGCCGATCGGATCGGGGTTGCTGCCTATGATAGCTCCAAGTGTGTAATTGGAGAAAAGGGCACCACGAGAAGGAAGAATTTCAGCGAAGTCGCGGCGGAAAAAGTCGCCGCCGAAAGAACCCCTGGGCAATTCATACTTAAAGCGGTCATAGAACCAACCGTAGCTGCCGAAGATCTTGGTCTTGCCGTCGCCTGTAAGGTCGAATGCAAAGCCGAGACGCGGGGCGATTTTGTCTCCCCATCCGAATTCAATAGCGTCTGATCCCGTTGTGCCAAAGTTCGGAACGATCTCGTTTTCAAACCGAACGCCGAGGTTGAGAGTTAAACGTCGGGCAATTTGCCAGGTGTCCTGAACAAAGATCGACTGGTTGCGGCTGCTTGCTTCACCGACAGTGCCGAACCTTTGCAACCTAGCAGTACCTAAATTTCCAGGAGTCGGGGTGTTCACTCCAGTCAACTGGTCTATACTTAGACCATAAAATAACTGAACTATTCCAAGACCGACATACCCCTGATCAACATCATTGAACAATCGGTTTAACTGATAGCCGAATTTGAAGTTGTGACGTCCGCCGGCATTGATTCCAACGAGGCTGGCGTCCGCATCAAATGTCGTACGAGTTGAAACGTCAAAGTTGATCTGGAAGTTGTTCGCAATGTTTTGAAAACCACTGGTACATCCTGACCCAGGAGTTGTGCTTGCAGCAAAGCCAGCCTGACAAATAAACCGAGTCGTGTTCGGCAAGCCATAAGAGTTCAGCTTTTCATTCAGGAAGCTGCGACCAGCACGGAAGTTAAGAACAAGGTAGTTCGTTGGCGTCCAAGTCGCCTGTCCGTTGACTGAGTTGCTGTTCTGGCGCCCACCCTGACGGCCTAGAAGATCAGCACCTGTACGGGTTCCAACGCTGCCACCAAAGTTAACCGACTGCGGAGCACCACTTAATCCCTCAGTAATTGCAGGCAAAACGCCGTCCTGAACGATTGGATTGTATAGGAAAGTGCCGTAGAGGCGGAACTTCGAAGATGGTTGGGCGTCGAGACGCACAAACATCTCTTCCGTGCGGACATTGTTGTTGTAACTAATCGACTGACTTACCGTGCGTCCAACCGGGTTGTTGCCTGTCGAGAAGTAATCAATTGTGCGGGTTGTTTCCTGAATCTGCGGTGCATAAATGGCCGAGAACCAGAGTTTGCCCTTAACTATCGGACCGCTAAAGCTGGCAACCGGGAAGAATCCGGTTCCGCCGTCTTTTGGCGGAGCAAAGTATTCCGGTGCTACTGTCGTCGAGAAGCGGTTTAAGAAATCCCGTGGGCTGCCCTGAAGTTTTCCAGGAGTAAAGGAAACACCAAAGTTTCCACGCCATTCGTCGTTTCCGCCAATGGTAACAGCATTGATAACGCCGCCAGTGGCACCACCGTACTCTGCGTTGAAGCCGGTTGATTTGACCTGAACTTCCTGAAGCAGTTCGAAGGGAAGGTTGTTATTCGAGTTCAACTGACCAGTGCGGAAATTTGTAACTTCTTGGCCGTCAACAACGAACACGTTTTCTGCCCCAGAAGCTCCGTCGATCTGGAAACCTGCGTTCAGGGCTTCCGGACGAACATTCGGAGCTATCTTCAACAAGCTGCCGAACTGTGTTCCACTCGGAAGCGCTTCGAAAATACGCTTCGTTATGTTGGTGTCAACAGTGTTATTAGTAGTATCAATAGTGACCGCGCTGTCCGCGACAACCTCAACCACGCCTGTAACACCGGTGACTTGGAGTACCGAGCTGATGCTCGTTGCTTTGTCGACGCTAACTGAAGCGTCAAAAGTTTTTTCAGCGAAGTTCGTTGCTACGATAGTAACTTTGTAGCTACCCGGCGGAACTCCCTGAATGTTAATGTAACCGTTCGAATCGGCGGTTACCGATCTTGAATATCCTGATGTTGATCCGGAACTGCGAACCGTAACAGTGGCATTTGGAACCACCGCGCCGTTTGCGTCAGTAACAGTACCTTCAATGCTACCAGTCGTACCTTGCCCGAATGCTATTGCCGAAAGGCAAAGCATAAAGGCAAGAACCGTAGTAATAAATTTGAAGTTAGTTTTCATTCTTATCTCCTGTAAAGCAAAAAAAATAGAATCACGTCGAGCGGGAGAATGTGACTTCGTGGGCATTAATAAAGGAACTATTCTAAACAAAATTATCATAAGCACCCTGCGTAACCGGATGCCTTAGTAATTAATTTAGAAGTTCAAACGGTTTCGGTTCTGTTTTTTGTTCGAGGAGCCGAAATCACCATTGCCACGCTCGTCAGAACAATATGCAACATCCATGCCACGGAGAGTTACACTTTTTTTACTAATATTCGGCGTATAAGTAGGGGGCAAGCGAGAAGATGGGATTCGAAATCCATATTTTTGAATTAGGATACGAAAAGTTGAACCTCGTTAAAAGTTCAACAAATGGCCTAATTTTTCTTTTTTTGTGCGGAGGTAGTGGGCGGCCGGTTCGCCGGTCTGTATTTCGATCGGAATCCGCTCGATAATTTGGAGTCCAGCGGCCTTTAATGCCTCTAATTTTTCAGGGTTATTCGAGATGACTCTGACCTTGCAAAGGCCAAGATCGAAGAGAATCTCGGCACACTGGCGATAGTCCCGGGCGTCGACCGCGAATCCGAGTTTTTCGTTGGCTTCAACAGTGTCGGCTCCTTCGTCCTGAAGAGCGTATGCGCGAATCTTGTTCAAAATGCCGATTCCTCGCCCTTCCTGCTGCTGATAAACGATGGCTCCCCGGCCTTCCGTCTCGATAAGTTCCATCGTCCGGTGTAGCTGCGGGCCGCAATCGCATTTAATCGACCCGAAAACATCGCCGGTTAAGCATTGCGAATGAATCCGGACGAGTGTCGGTACGTCCGGGCGCATTTCGCCCTTGAACAAAACAACAAATTCCTCGTCGGTATTTAGCGACCGGTATCCGGCGATTCGAAATTCTCCAAACTCTGTTGGCAGTTTTGCCTCGGCGACACGCGCGACCGAAATCGCCTTTCTGTCGGGCGGGCAGTCCCGATCAATATTTGTTGCTCCGTTATTGCTTGTGCCGGTCTCGAAAGTCATTTATTGAATTATAACTCTTTACGTGACAAAAATGTAAAGATTGCTGCCGAGCGGAGGCGATAATCGGTTGGCCGGACAATTAAGTAAAAAGGCCGCATTGAGCTATTTTGCTCAAAACGGCCCTTAATGGTTACGGTGCTGGAGAACTATCTATTTCTCGTCTTCTTCTCGCTTCTTTTTCTCGTCTTCTTCTTCGTTATGGGCGAAAACGGCTGAGTCAGCCGAACCGAAGATCTTCGAAAACAATCCACTCAACACCTCGGAAATCTTAGCGGGTTGCGATGTTTCTGCCGCTGGGGCAGTGGACTCGTTTTCCGCAAACGACATTTCCAGGCGAACAAGTTCCGCCGAAATATGACGGCAAAACGAACAATTTACGAGATGGCTGACAACCGGTTGGGACTGACGTTCATTCAATCTGCCTTCGGTAAACGCAGCAAGCGTATCCTCGTCCAGATGCCGGCCGCCGTTGCCCGAACGGCGTTGGGCCGTGTCCAGATTCGACAAATACTGGCTTAACAATGTCTGTAATTTTAATTCTTGTGGGTTCATTTGTACCTTGTTCGCCATTTTGGTGGTTGCCTCCCGTAAATCAGACGTGCCAAAGCGGTAACATTTGCGTAACTATTTGTTGTTTTGCCAAACAAACTTATTTTGAAGCAAGATCGGCGAATAAATTGTTCCCGGCAAGATCCTGTGTCGCAAGATCTAAACAGATCATAACTTCTTCATTCGAAAGCCCGTGGTTCGCCGACAAATCATCCTTAAACAACTGCAATACCTTTGCATAACTTCTTTCCAACCAACGCATTACGGTGGATTCGTGTGTCCTTCCGCCAATATCCCTTGTTTGCGATTTTCGCTGAAACCAGGCACGTAACGGGGAAGCATCGCTTTCGACCAATTTTGCTATCTCACGGAGCTTGAGATTTTCGACGTGGTAATACAACAACAGAAGTTTTTCGTGATCCTCAAGGCATTTGAAGGCCGTTTCTATCGCTGTTCTGGTTGCGTCACGGTAGCGGTTGCGAGTGATCTGATCGATCATCTCGTCTTCACCGCCCGGAGCTGCCTCGGCAAAGCTTGCGTGGGACATTCCCTCGCCAATAGTTTCGGTCATCTCGTCCAGCGAAACTTCATCGTGGCTTGCCCGGTGCAGATCTACCAACGCGTGCCAAATGACGGTCCGAAGCCACCCGCGTAGCGATCCGCGCCCGCTGTAAGTCGCAAATTTGGAAACGCGCTCGCCGTCTACTATCCGGTGGCCGTAAAGATCGACGTAGACCTGATCCACAACTTCCTGCGCGTCGATGTCGGTTTTAGCCAGATGCCGCGCGACGCGTTCCAAATAAGAGCGGTGCTGTTGGTCGAATTCCCACCAAGCTCGTTCGTTTCCGTTTGCGCACGCGATCGCCATGAAAAGATCGTCTGCCTGAATTTGCTCAAGGAAATCGCTGATCTCGGCAGAGGAAACCGGCCCGTCCGAAGGGCCGATCAGATACTTTGTAACAGTGTTCTTGAGAGAGGCTTTGAAGCAATCGGGCCTGACGCCAAAATTCGGGGCCGTTTCGGAACACTCTTCGAAAATAGAATCGATCAGAGATTCACTGCCGCTGAACGTTTCGTCGCCAATTTGAGTCTCAGGAAGCATCAGTAAGCAGCCATTATATCCAAACTTTGCGCAAACGCCTAGTTTCACCGATTGGTGGATAGCTCCTGCAATTGGAACATCATTTTGCGATCTCAGGTTGGGATATCCGATGATCCGATCCGGGTTCGACGGAAATGTGAATTCCTTTTCTGTCCTCCGCATATTGTAGCTGGTAAAGACGCCAGTACAATCCGCGGATACGAAGCAGTTCGTTATGGCTTCCGCTTTCCCGAAGTTCGCCGTGATGCAGGACGATTATTCGGTCGCATTTCTGGATGGTAGAAAGCCGGTGAGCGACTACAAGAGATGTGCGGCCGATCATAACACGTTCCACGGCTTGCTGGATCAATTGCTCAGTTTCGGTATCTATAGAGCTCGTAGCTTCGTCGAGGATCAGTATCGTCGGGTCGAAGGCCAATGCACGTGCAAACGAGATCAGTTGCTTTTGCCCAACCGAAAGACCGGCTCCGCGTTCCCGCACCTCAAATTCGTATTTTCCGTCAAGCTGCTGAATGAATTCGTCCGCGTGGACCTCCTTTGCAGCCCAATGAATGCGGTCGATATCGATGTCTTTTTTGCCCAGCCGAATGTTAGTTTCGACCGATCCGCTGAACAGAAAAACGTCCTGCAACACGACCGCGAAATTCGACCGCAAATCGTGAAGATCCCAATCCCTTACATCAACGCCATCCAACAAGATATTGCCCTTCTGAACGTCGTAAAACCGCATCAGAAGATTCGTTACCGTCGTCTTTCCTGAACCTGTGTGTCCAACAAGTGCGACGCTTTCGCCGAGGTTCACCTTGAACGAAACATCCTTCATTACCCAATCTTTGCCTTTGTAAGCGAACCAGACATTTCTGAACTCGATCTCGCCCTTTGCTTTGCCGGTTTTCTTTGGCTCCTTAGGGCTTTCGATCTCGACGTCCAGGTCGAGCAAGACAAAGATTCGGTGCGAGGCTACTATGGCGGCTTGAAGAACGTTGAACTTATCAGAAAGATCGCGGATCGGCTGAAAAAGCTGCAGGGAATACTGGACGAACGAAGCCAGAATACCGACTGTCAATCCGGCTCCGGCGGCGGAAAGCCCACTCAAATACTCAAAGCCGAAAAAGAAAATGACAACCGCAATTCCGATAGCGCCGATAAAGTCGACTAACGGATAAAACACGGCGTAGTAGTAGATCGTCTCGATATTTGCGTTACGGTAATCGTCGTTGATCTCGCGGAATCGCTGCTGTGCCTTGTCTTCTGCATTCAAAAGTTGAACGCTTTGTGCTCCGGAAATATATTCCTGCAAAAATGCATTTAGGCGGGCATTTCGGGTTCGCACTTTGTCGAACCCGACTCGCGCATGTTTGCGAAACCAATTCGTCGCGGCAAAAAGAATGGGGACGGTTACCAGCGAAACGATCGCCAGCTTCCAATCGATGGCAAACATCCATGCGATGATCGCGAAAATAACTACGAGATCGCCGAGAACGTCGATGACGCCGGAGGTAAAAAGTTCGTTCAGGGCATCTACGTCCGAGGTCAGCCTTGTGATAATGCGGCCGACCGGATATCTGTCATAATAAGCGACTTCCTGACGCTGCAGCTTGGTGAAGATCTCGCTGCGCAGGTCGTACATCACCCTTTGCCCGACTTTGTTCAGCAAAACTTCCTGAACGTATGAGAAAATGAACCTGAAGAGAAAGACGCCGAAAAAAGCGAGTGCGAAAAGCCAAAGGCCATCGGTTCGTTTCGGGGTGATGAAATCATCGACCGCGACTTTCGTGAAGAACGGCTGCGTGCTGATCAACACGTTGCTAAGCAGAGTCAGCGTCAAAGCGGCCGCGACAAGATACCAGTACGGCCTCAGATAACGCAAAAGCCGCTTGGCCACCCGAAAATCATAGGTTCGCCCAATGGCTTCTTCCTCGTGATATTTTTTTGCTTCGTCGGACACGGTAAGTTCTAAATTCTAAATTTTGGTATTTGGATTGGCAAAGAGAGAATTCAAAAGCCCGCAAGACATTGCTAATTCAATATCTAATATCTAAAATCCAAATCGGGATGAATAGATTTATCGATGAAAGTAAAGATAATTGGCAGCGTCTTGAAGATCTACTAGGAATGCTGAGCGGCGCGTCGCTCAAAGGGCTTTCGAAGATGGAGGTGCGCGAATTCGGCGAACTTTATCGCCGTGCCGCAACTGATCTGGCGATCGCTCGTGCGGAAACCCGCGATCCGAAATTGATAAATTATCTCAACAGCCTTGTTATCCGCGCCCACGGAAAGATCTATCGGGCCGAGGGTGAAGGAGCCAACCTTATCTGGAAATTTTTCTCTAGAGAATTTCCACAAACGTTTAGAAAGAACTGGCGGTATATGGCGGTTGCCGGCGGGACATTTTTCGCATTCGCGATCTTAGGCTTTTTCGCCACGTGGAATAACCCGGAATTTACTCATTTCGTGATGCTTTCAGGTGTAACCGAGGATATCACGTCAAACAACCATTGGTGGCTCGGTCTAAACGATGCCAATCAAGTCGGCGCAAGCTTTATTCTCTCGAACAACATTCTGGTCACGTTTCGGGCGTTCGCTATGGGAGCTTTCTTCGGTGTAGGAGCTTTTTACGACATCGCATTTTTTGGCGCGCATGTAGGAAGCGTTTTTGGGGCTTGCGCCGCACTCAATCCGCCCTTTGCCAATGCTCTGGGGAGCTTTGTGGTCGCGCACGGAGTAATCGAGATATCGACGGTTTTCTTTTGCGGTGGTGCAGGCATGATGATCGGTTATTCTCTTATAAATCCCGGCAATCTTACGCGGGGACAAGCTCTAAAGAAAAAAGGCGTCGAAGCCGCAAAGATAGTCATCGGCTGCGCATTTTTTTTGGTTATCGCTGGTATTATCGAAGGCTTCATTTCGCCGTCGTCGCTTCCTGCCTGGGTCAAATACGCGACCGGAATCTCGACCGGGCTGGCGATGTTTCTTTATCTTTACTTTGCAGGCAGGAAAGAACCGGACATAGATCTTGCCAGTGCCGGTCAAACTTGAACCCGTCTTACCGACGGTAAATTGACGCCGAAAGCCCGCTCGGCTGCCAGCTTCATCAATTTTGCATCTCCAGTCGTCAAAAATTCATCTTGTCCGTTTCCGTCGATCTCCCATGATTTTATACTCTTTACCACTGATTCGGCAGGATCGATCAATATCGTTTTAGCCGAAACAAATTCGCTAATCACGCCTGCGATTGCCGGATAATGTGTACACGCCAGCAGAATGTGCGAGCAATTCCGCATAGGTGAAAGAATGCGCTCGCATTTGGAACGAAGCCTGTCCGACGATACATCGCCGCTTTCGATCAGGCCGGACAACGGCTGGGCAATACGCTGTTTGACTTTGATTCCGTGAGACGCAAATGCCTTGCGGTAAACGCCTGAAAGCATCGTTCGCCGGCCGCCTATCAACCCCAAACGCTTTGGCCGCAGCTTTAATGTCGCATCGACAGCTCTTTCTATTACGCCCTCAATTTTAATGCTTTCGGTTTTTAAGTATGGGATCGCGGTGCTGGCCGCATTACATCCGATAACAAGATGAGTAACGCCGCGGCTTTGCATAAACTCGATCACAGTACTTAGCCGCGCTACCAGTTCGCGTCGCGTCATCTTTCCATAAGGCGTAGTGCCGGTGTCAGAAAAATAAACGATCGGAACTTTGCCAAGCTGCTGCTTGATGAGCTTGTATATGCTGACGCCGCCAATGCCCCAATCAATTATTCCCATTAACCGCTTAACTTTCATTTTACGATTTTTTAACCGCGATGTTTGCCAATTTGAACAAAATGAAAGATTGACCGATACTGGCGTATCCTCGATCATTTTTTATAACAGCAATCGCAACAATGACCGATATGATATTTAATACAACCGTAACATTCTTACAATAATGTCAATTCATTCTATTTCTGCCAAAATTAATATTCGTAAGACCTAAAGGCCGATATTTGCCTCGATGGCCACTCAAAAACGAAAAAAATCTGGTTCTAAGTCCGGTTTGATCGGAAAAGAACTGTTGAACTATCGTATCACCGAAAAGATCGGCGCCGGTGGTCAGGGCGATGTTTACAAAGCAACGGACATCAAACTAGATCGTACCGTTGTTCTAAAGGTACTGCCTGCCGATCTTACGTCGAACGCATCTAATTTAGCCCGCTTCGAACGAGAAGCCCGCATTGCCTCTTCATTGGACCACCCAAACATCTGCTCGATATACAGTTTCGATTCAGCCGATGGTCTTTATTTTATCGCGATGCAGTTCGTAGAGGGCAGAAATGTTCGAGAGATTGTCGCCGGCAGGGCGCTTGAGCTTAAAAGTACTCTCTCGATTGCAGCTCAGGTTTGTGACGCGCTTGCCGCCGCACACGCTCGCGGCATTATTCACCGAGACATTAAGGCCAATAACGTAATGGTAACAGCCGAGGGACAAGTAAAAATTCTTGATTTCGGGTTGGCAAAGCTTTTAGAAGAAGGTTCGTCGCGTGAAAATAAGAGCGACCGTAAAGATCTTACCGAAATAGGCGTCCCTTATGGCACCGCAACCTACGCCGCACCGGAACAGGCACAGGGCCAAAAGGTCGACGAACGAGCGGACATTTTTTCGACCGGTGTTTTACTTTATGAAATGCTGACCGGAAAGTGGCCGTTTGACGGAGATACCACGCTCGATGTTCGTTATAAGGTAGTAAACGAAGTTCCGCGTCCGCTGTCCGAAGCTCGTTCTGCTCCTGTGCCGCCAAAGCTCCAAGAGATTATTGACCGGGCAATGGCGAAAAAACCCGCTGACCGTTACCAGAAGGTTTCTGAGATGCGGGACGATCTACGCGTGCTTCTTCACGACATCTCGGTAAATGAAGACCCCGACTTTATCGATGATTTGAGTCTTTCCGCGCCGCGGCACCTCGGCGGAGATTCACATTTGGGGTTGCTTGGGTGGATCGGCTCATCACGCGGATTAGCTGTCGGATCGCTTGTAATTTTTTTCCTCGGTGCGGTTTTGTCCGTTTGGTTATTGACCGGAGGCTTTAAGAAATCGATCTTTTCCAGCCGTGAAGAAAACATCATACTTCGTCTGGCTGGTTCGAATACGATCGGAGCGAAACTCGCACCGGCCTTGGTTGAGGAATTTCTTAAGGAGCTGGGCGCAAGAGATATCCGTACCTCGCCCGGTGAATCACCGGAAGAGGTTTCCGTTTCCGCTATACTTCCTGGGGATTCGGATCCGAAGATAGTAGAAATCAGTTCCCACGGCTCTTCCACGGCTTTTATTGACCTTGCCGAAAAAAAGTGCGATGTCGGGCTTTCATCACGCAAAATCAAACCGGACGAGATCGAAAAGCTCGCCGCACTCGGCGATATGACATCTGCGGCGAGCGAACACGTGATCGCTCTAGACGGGCTTGCGGTTATCGTCAACAGGAAAAACTCTCTCGATTCACTTACCCGGGAGCAAATCGCTAAGATCTTTTCCGGCGAGGTTAAGAATTGGTCACAGCTTCTTGTTCCGGGCGGACATATCAACATTTACGCACGTGATGAAAAATCGGGTACTTTCGATTCGTTTCAGGCTTTGATTCTTGGCAATATACAGATTCAGGGAGATGCTCAGCGGTTTGAGGACAGCAACGAACTTTCCGATGCCGTTTCCCGAGATGTGAATGGAATAGGCTTCATAGGTTTCCCGTATGTCCGCGACGCAAAGGCAGTTGCCGTTTCCGATGGTGATGCCATGCCGCTTTTGCCAAACCGTCTTACGGTTTCGACCGAGGATTACATTCTTTCACGCAGGCTCTATTTATACACTCCATTGAATCCCGATAACGCTTGGGCGCGAAAATTCCTTGATTTCGCGATTTCAAAAACGGGTCAGGAGATAGTAGGCAAGGCCGGATTCGTTGCCCAAAATCTCGAATCCACGAGAGAGCCAACAGTGGGGACAGCCCCCGGAGAGTACCAGAACTTAACAAAGAATGCCGAACGCGTGTCGTTGAATTTCAGGTTTCAGAAAGGAGGAAAAGAACTCGACAACAAGGCACAGCTTGACCTTGATCGCGTTGTTGAATTCCTTACAGATTCGAATCTTTCCGGAGAAAACGTTCTACTTCTCGGCTTTGCCGACGATGGCGGCGAGGAGGGGGCTGAAAAGGAGTTATCGGAGGAACGTGCGATGATCGTCGCTGAGCGGCTAAGACGGCGCGGCATCTCTCCGTCTGTGATAGCGGGGTTTGGCGACAACCTGCCTGTTGCCTCGAACGCAACCGAAGACGGCAGAGAAAAAAACCGCCGCGTCGAACTTTGGCTCCGCAGGTAACAAGACCAATGGTTTATGCAGTTACCTCACCGCGGCTTATACGTTCGTTCAGATGCACTTTGTTTAGATAGCTCTTTGCGGCGTCCGTTTGAAACATCTCTCGTTCTTCCTCATGGTAGGTTACGGGTTCAAGAGCGAGGTCCATATATTCCAGCTTCTTCGGATCATTTCTTACCCGCCGATAAATAAGCCGCATTCTTGTGTAGAGGGAAATCCAACGAGCCTGCTTTAACAGCGTTTCGGCAAAGTACTTCGGATAAAAAACAAGCGGGTTTTCAACCGGCATTCCGAATCGCCGATTGCCTCGAACTTTGCGGCGAAAGAAGCCGCCTTCGAGGGGGTGAATTCCCTCAATTCGAATACATCCCTTGAACCAGACGATAAAGAACATCGTCTTTCCAGGACTGGTTCCCGTCGCAACTGCACGCCTAAGAACCGTCTCAACGTGCGCGTCGGTGTAGTAGGTTTCCCAAGCGGAACGATACGTGTCGCGCCATTGCTCGCGCGACATTACCGAATGTCCGGTAACGTCGTGATTGAGGTCATATTTATTGAGGTCTTCGTCCATCGCGATCCCCGCTTCGTACAGCGTCTTATGGTCTTCAGAGCCGGGAAGCGGCGTTAGGTAAAAGAACTCAAGCAGATCGACCGGAAGCTCTTTTTTAATCACTTCGATATCATGAATTATCGATTCATGCGTGTCGCCTGGAAAGCCGAGAATGTAGCCGCAATAGGTGACGATCCCGGCTTGTTTCCACGCTAGAAGCATCTGCCGGTAATCCGTGATCTTGTTTTGTCGTTTCTTGGCGCCAAGAAGAGAATCTGGGTTGATGTTTTCGAGGCCGATAAAGACGCGCTTTACTCCTGCCCGCCTGCATTTCTCGATAAAATTCGGCAGCTTGTGGCACAGCGTATCGACCTGAATAATAAAGCTGATCTTCAGATCGTCAATTTCCCGCAGGTCTATCAATTTATCGAGTATGATCTCCCAATCCTTGTTACGGGCAAAATTGTCGTCGGTGATAAAGAAGGAATGAAGACCCTGTTTTACGTTGGCGCGCACGATCAATTCGATGTCTTCCGGCGAACGACGGCGCGACTTTCTTCCCTGAACGTTAATAATCGTGCAAAATGAGCAGGCGAACGGACAGCCGCGTCCCGCGTCGAAACTCGTCGTTGCACCGGCCGTAAGATGGACGCGCTCTGCCGGAAGAAGCGGAGTTGCCACGCCCTCGATATTTGGCAGGTCGTCCATAAAATTGTAGATCGGCTGCAGGTCGTTCATGGCTGCGTCCAGAAGCACCTGTCCGAGCCGCCCTTCGGCTTCGCCAGCAAAAAGCGAAACACCCATGTCAAGAGCTTTTTGAACATACGGATCGCGTTCCTTGAGCATCGCCATCGTGCCGGAAACGTGAAATCCGCCGATCGCAACCTTGATGCCCTTTTCCCTGAGCGGTTTCGCTATGTCCAAAGCCCGAGGAAACTGATTTGACTGGACGCCGACGAGCATAACCATCCCGTCGTCGGCTTGCGCGACGAGCTTCGCAATTCGATTTACGTTTATCCTGGTATTTGTTTCGTCGAAGGCGTGAATTTCGAATTCGGCTTCCGGCCCAAGCACTTTATGTTCCGAGCATTCCAAGGCAAGACCGTAGAGCACGGCAAGCGAATTCGAGGGAATGGCCGAACGGAACCATTGAATTACATAGCCGTCGTCGTCGTAATGCGACGGCTTGATCATCACGAGGCAAAATCGTTTTTGCTTTTTCATTGACTTGGATGGCCTACAAAAACAATAAATTGCTTATCTTTTCGGATTGTACTTCATCTTCATATAAACACCACCGTGCTCAAGCTCATCCAGCATTTGATCAAGCCGCTTTTGTTTGGTGTCCGGTAATTTCGCCCTTGTGATCCAACCGATATAATCGTTTTGCTGGTAAGGCGGGCGTAATGAATACGCATCAAATAATTTCTTTTTTTCGAGTGCCTCAAGAACAAAGTCGGGCACAGTGTGCTTTTCTCGTTTTAGTTTCGACCAATCTCTGCTCATACGCAAAACAGACGATCTTACAACAAACCTCTTTCCTTAACTCGCAAATAACTCTCCAACAGCTTTGGGCCGAGTGTTTGGGTAGTTACATCCAGGGACAGTCCACCCAGCGACTCGACCAGTCGCAGAGCCTGTTCGCGTTGGTGAATTATCTCTTCGGCGGCGGATTGAGTGAAGACATCTTTGATGTTTTCCGGCGGGCGGCTGACGCTTGAGTTCAGGTCACGGTCGCCTATTGTTACCACAAGCGGCAAATGTCTAGGACGAAGCAGTTTAAGCGAACTTATCAATTCGCGAGAACTGTCCTTGTCAACGAGGTCGGTGAGGATCACGACGAATGCGCGCTTTTTCGAGTTCGACGCGATGAACTGAAACGCACGTGCGTACGAAGGCTCGATCAACTCGGGTTCGAGATCGTGCAATGCTTCGAGCACAGCGTCCATGTGTTCAACGCCGCGTTTGGGCGGCAGATATTTGCGGACGCGTCGGCCGAAAACGACGAGGCCGCAGTTGTCACCCCCTCTCGCACAGGCAGACATCAACGCAAGGGAAGCGTGAATGGCTGTATCAAATTTGGTTTCGTTGTCTATGCGACCGGTCATAAGCCGTCCGGCGTCAAGGGCAATGATTACGGTTTGGTCGCGCTCTATTTGATACTGCCGTGTAGTCAACTTCGAACGCCTCGCCGTGGCCGTCCATGAAATATGTCTCAGCTCGTCGCCTCGTACATAGTCGCGCATCGATTCGAATTCCCGGCCCTCGCCGCGTCTTACGGAACGGCGTTGAATCGCCAGAAACGACCGTGCTCCAAGCGCCCGCAATTCCATTTCGCGCGCACGGCGGATGTTCGGATAAACCTTTACCGAATGAGTTTCTCCGAGATTGGTTTGGCACCAAACCAGCCTAAATCTTGAAAGAAACCGCACGGCGGTCTTGCCGAACTCATATTTGCCGCGCTTTGGCGGTGTCAAATGATAGTAGAATTCAGCGGTTGTTCTGGCATCGACAATCAGTCCGGCCTCTCTTGATTCATCGAGCCGCAAGTCTTCCGGGTATTCGTCCTTTATCTGCACATTCACCGCACGAGGTGAGTAGTTTACAAGTATCAACCGTACCTTTGTCGAGTCGCCGATCGCAAAGCGTTTGTCGAATGTGCGGCTAATTGAGAAACCTTCGGGCAATTTGCGGCTTATGAAGTAATCGAAGAACGCCGTGATGATGAGCAATATGTCGAAAGACAGGACAATCGTCCGCAAAACCGGAAAGCTCCATGACAGGGAAAGCGGAACCAGGCCGATAGCGAAAAGAATGAAAAATCGACGTGAAAAGACGAAAGGCATCAGATGACGCGATTATAACATTGGTAAGTAAGATTTGATTGCAAAGCAGACGACTTTGTGGTTCATTTATGGTGGAATCATGAGTCAAACCCATTCCGCCGAACGCAAAATCCCTACCCGAACCGAGGCTGCAGTGTTTCGTGTAAAAACGCTTCTGTTGCAGCTCCAACGATTGATCTTGGACCAAGTCTCCAGCCGTGTTGGGCAATTCGCAAAAGAAGAGCGATTGGCCGATATGCCGATGATCGCAGAATCGAAAACCCCGATCTGGACCGAGACCGAACCTGAAGAAAGGTTTCTTGTCGCTGGAAAGATCCATAATCTGCGGCTTGCGGTTCGAAATATCGACGGTCTTGAAATTCCGGCTGGCGAAGTCTTTAGCTTTTGGAAACATGTTGGCCGCGCAAGCAGCATCCGTGGTTTTGTAGAGGGCCGCGAGCTGCGCGAAGGCTGCATAATTCCAAACATCGGCGGCGGGCTGTGTCAATTGTCGAACGCTCTTTATGACGCTTCGCTTCAGGCCGGTATTGAGATCGTCGAACGGCATGCCCATACGCAGATCGTTGCGGGTTCGCTTGCCGAAAAGGGACGCGATGCTACCGTTTTCTGGAACTATATCGACCTGCGCTTTCGTTCGCCAAAACCGTTTAGGATCGAGGCCGGACTCTATCACGACTACCTGACCGTTAGATTTCGCGGCGACAAAGCGACGAACGGAAGTATTCACAAAATAACCCGAAAAACTATCCATTCCGATCAGCCCCAGTCGTGCGCAACTTGTGAAATGAACGATTGTCATCTTGTAGTAACAAAACCAAGCGATCCCGATTTTGGAAAGACGGCGTTTCTTGTCGATGAATACTGGCCGGAATTCGATGATTGGGTCGGGCGTAAACGCGGGGACAATGACACGCTCTTCATTCCAATCGACGGGGATCGTTTTCGAAGGGCAAACTACGCATGGACAACATCTGGTTTTGGTAACATAAATCAAAGCGTCATTACGACCGCTATACGATCTTATCAGTCCCGCAAACTTACCGCTCAGGGCCCTGCACGCCAACAAAATCTTCTCGCTACTTACGATGCTCTCGCGAAAAGCTATGCGAAGCGGCTAAAATTTGATGAACTTCACCTGGTCGTCCAACAGAACCTTCTGCCGTTTCTTTGGAAAGACGGACATCTGGGCGGGCGGACGTTCGACGTTTTGATGACGGCGCTGCCGATGAGCGAGCTTCAAAAAACATTGGATCATGCTTACTCGCTTCATCCTGAAAGCGGCACGTTGGGGGATTTTCGCGCCGAAAAGTGGCTAATAGAAGCCGAAAATGAAGCACTAAAACACGCTCGAAAGATCGTGACACCACATTCGATGATCGCCACACTATTCGTGAACGTGTCGAATTCTTGTCCTGGAAGAACCCAACTCCAAAGCTGCGGCTGAACCCGACAAACTCAAAACCGAATATCGTTTTTCCAGCTTCTACTGTAGGCCGAAAAGGTTGTTACGAACTGCGCGAAGCCATTCGCCGACTGGATGTAAGTTTACTCACTCTCGGCTCGAAAATTGAAGGAGAGGATTTCTGGAATGGATTCGATGTGCAAAAAGGTACTGAAAACTGGCTGGATATAGCCGATCTGGTCGTGCTTCCTGCTTTTGTTGAGCATAAGCCGCGAAGACTTCTTTCTGCCGTTGCCCATGGAATTCCCATTATTGCTTCTACGGCTTGCGGTGTTCGGGAGCTTGACGGTGTTCAAGAATTCCAAGCCGGAGATGCCGAATCTCTTCGAGACTTAATCATTGAGAAGCTTTGCATGTGACTTGTTTGATCGTCTTTCGAGGTATTCTTGAAAAACTTCTACATGCGGTGCAACTATTTACCTTTTTGCCTGCTCAAACCAAAGGTGACTTCTCCAGGAAAAGCCTTCGGAGTATCTGTAATGAAAGCATTTCTTCATCTCGCGCTATTAGTGCTGTTCGTAACCTTTTCCGTTAGTGCCCAGGATAAAGAAAAGAACGGCATTGTCGAATCCATCTACCTTGCAAAAGATGACGGTGCGGGCAAAGCTGGTGAGGAAGCTGTCGAATTTACGACATCCGATATTCCTATCTATTGCGTTGTTCTCTTGAAAACAACCGATCCTGCGGCGGTGAAAATGAATTTAGTTGCCGTGAGTGTACCCGGCGTCAAGGCGGAAACTCGAGTGGTTTCAACGAGCTATAAAACGAAGGACGGTGAAAATCGAGTAAATTTTTCCGGCCGTCCCGATGGCCGTTGGGTAGCAGGGAAGTACCGCGTCGATGTTTTTATCGACGGCGTGCGGGAGACAAGTCTTGAATTTAAGATCGGAAAGCCGACGGTTGCAGTTAGTGGTTCCGGTTTTGTCGAGAGAAAACCGAGGTCAGTCTCGCCTCCAAAACCGAAGAAATCTCAATAAACAGAAAAAGCCCGCGAACATTTGCTGCGGGCCTATTGATTCTTGAAACGCAATGTTCAAGTAATTAATGCTGTCGGTAATTTACCAGCGATTGCGTCCACCGCCATATCCACCGCCTCCACCGCCGCTGCGGTTTCCGCCTCCGTAACCGCCGCCGCCGCCACTGCGATTTTCACGCGGCTTGGCTTCGTTAACCTTTAACTGGCGGCCGTCGAATTCCTTGCCGTCCAATTCCTGAATCGCCTTTTGTCCGTCTTCGTTAGACGACATTTCTACAAAACCGAATCCGCGCGAGCGGCCAGTTTCGCGATCTTCAACCACGGTTGCTGACTCGACAGTGCCGATCTCACCGAACAACTGTTCGAGTTCGCCGTTGCCTGTGTTGAAAGAGAGATTACCTACATAAAGTTTCATTGACATAGTACATTTTCCTTGTTTCGCGTATAAGGCGAAACATCATTAGAAGCAGTGAAATGCGAATTTTTCTTTGGATGAACGGTCTGCTCGCAAAGATTCGTATTCGGATGCTCAAAAGCTAAGAGCTACTTCTATAACAAAAACCAGCCTGCCCTCGAACTTCCAAAACGCCGTCGAATGAAGCTTTATCGAATCGGGGCGCATCACCGTTGATGCGCGAGAGAAGGATTAACAAAACCTATGATGCACGTCTAATGGCAAGGTTGCAAGCAGTAATTTCGGTTTCCTTGTATATCACATTGCGGTCAGCCGCGAACCAATTCAGAAAACTCTCATGGCTTATTGAATCGGATTTTCCGGACATGACGAAAGAGTTGTTAACTTGTTATTAAAATAGTCATTGCAATTTCATGCTAATTATGCGTAAAATCGCACGTCTCACTTAGTTGTCATGTAGTTTTTTTTAGATCAAGCTCTAATATTATTCTTTTTTGCAATCATTCCGTTTTTTTGCCGATTGGCGCCGTTTTGCTCGAAGATGAGAATTTTAACGGATATGGTCTCAATTAAAATTGGTAACACCAATTAACTTCACGGAGGTAACGATGCATCTAAAACGTTTCTTTTGTTTATTAGTTCTATGCGCCGCATTCGCCGTCACCGGACTCTCGCAGGCAGGCGGTTCGACGTCCGAAATAAAGGGCCGTGTGACGGATCCGAACGACGCAGTCGTAGCGGGAGCAACCGTAACCCTGACTGACGTGTCCCGCGGCTTTTCAAGATCAGCCACGACCGACTCACGCGGGGAGTACCGCTTTCTTTCGCTTACGCCGGGAACTTACCAGGTGCGTGTCGAGGCCTCTGGTTTCAGCTCACAGGTGAAGAACACCGTTCCTGTAACCGTTGGACAGACGGCCGATCAGGACTTTTCGTTAAGTATCGGTGATGCGTCAGCCACGGTAGAGGTTACATCCGATGCGCCGGTCATCGAGACCGACCGCTCGCAGCAATCGACGACGATCAACGAACGCTATATCCGCGACCTGCCTATAGATCGCCGAGATTATTTGACGTTTACTCTGCTCGCTCCGGGCGTGGTCGATTCAAACGCATTAGCTGATAATACTGATTTCCGCGTCGCCCAGACGCCGCAGAGCGGTATATCGTTTTACGGAAACAACGGCCGAGGCAACAACATCACGGTTGACGGAGCCGAGGCCAACGATCAAGGTGGCGGTGTACGCTCGAATCTGAGCCAGGAAGCCGTTCAGGAATTTCAGATCAACCGCAGCAACTACAACGCTGAGCTCGGCGGAGCAAGCGGCGGCGTCATAAACATCGTTTCAAAGACCGGAACCAACAATTTCCGGGGCAGCGTATTCGCTTATTTCCGGAACCAGTCGCTCGATGCAGGCGACCCGTTTGCGATTGTCCTTAGCGGCAATTCGTTGAGCCGTATCAAACCCGATGCAAATCGACAGCAGTACGGTTTTACGGTTGGCGGGCCGATCATAAAGGACAAACTGTTTTTCTTTGGTGGTTACGAAGGCGTGAGACGACGCGAATCGTCCACAGTACCGCTACTTACAAATCTGGGTATTTTCCAGCCAACCGCCGGGCAAAACGCGGTCCTTGCCTCGCTTGCAGCAAGCACTGACCCTACGCCCGTTCCATGTGTTACTGGCGTATCGGTTCCGCGTGCGCAATGTGCGCCCATTCTTCAGGCCTTGTTGACTGTGGATCAGCCGGTTCAGGATCTTTTCCGTAACAACAGCGGCGTCTTCCCGTTTAATACCGATTCCAATGCGGCATCGTTCCGCGGTGATTACGTGCCGAGCTCGTCGAACAGTTTCTTCCTTCGCTACAGCTACAACAAACGCGAAGAGGGTAATCAGGCCACGCGTGCCCTTCTGGCTTTCTCGCGTTCCAATAACGTCGATGTTTTGGATCATAACCTGACTGGCGGGTGGACACATATTTTCAATTCCGGCATGACCAATGAACTTCGTCTTCAGGTCAATTACAATGAGCTTTTTGTAACGTCGAACGATCCGAACGGCCCGGAATTGAACGTTGCCGGTTTCGGATTCTTCAACCGCGACATCTTTTTACCCAGCTTCAACTTCGACCGCAGATACGAGATAGTCGACAATTTTTCGGTTGTCAGCGGCGATCACCGGATGAAATTCGGCGGCAGTTTTCTGCTGCGAGACGGTTTCTTCGATTCGAAGACTTTTTTTGGTGGACGATTCGGATTCGGTACGCTGCCCGGTGCACTAGTCAGCCCGCAGCTTGCGACAACGACCATTAATGCGATCCAGTCTCTCGATCTCGGCCTGCCGCAATCCTATCAGCAGGGCTTTGGTGACGGCATCGTCGGCGGCAAGCTGCCCTACTATTCGGTTTACGGCCAGGATACCTGGAAGGCTCTTTCGAACCTGACCCTAAACTTCGGGTTGCGGTACGAGATCGATGTGCGAAGGAAACCCCTTCGAACTACTTATGGAAACTTTGGCCCCCGCGTCGGTTTTGCTTGGGACCCGTTCAAAGAGAGCAAGACCATCATTCGCGGCGGCTACGGAATTTTCTATGCACAGATCCCGTTTGTTATCGATTATGTCGTCCAGTCGCTGAACGAGATCGACGGCAGACGGCAGATCCCTCAGGTTCTCACCACGCTTAACGCTGCAAACCCACTTGCGCTGAATGGCCCGATAAACATTTTCCGAACTCTGCGTGCACAAGGCGTGATCGGGATACCGACCACTACCCGCACGATCACGCCGTCTGACTTAACGCAGTTCGGGATCACTATTTCACAGACCGGACCGCGCAATCCTTTAACCGTTTTGTTCCGTCAGGACCCAACTTATCGCAATCCGCGGGCTCAGCAGGGAAGCATAGGGATCGAACACGAATTCGCTCCCGGATTCAGCGTATCGGCGGGTTATGTATGGGCATTGACGCAGTACATCACTCGCGCAAGGGACATCAATTTGCGTAATCGCCCTATCGGTTCGCGCGGCATTCGCGAATGGGGAGCGTTTGCACCGGATTGTGCCGGAGCCGGCATCGTCAACTGCTTTGTCAACCCGACACTGTTTCAGGAGATCCTTTACGAATCGGCTGCTTCAGCAAACTACAACGGAATGATCATTGAGTTCCAAAAGCAGTTCGGCAGCAATTTTGCGATCGCCGGAAATTATACGCTTAGCGAAGCTTTCGATCAGGTAACTGACTATAACAGTGATTTCCGTTCGTTCGACCAGACCTTTGATAACCCCGAATACTCGCTGTCGGCCTTTGATCAAAGGCATAAGTTCGTTTTCTACGCGGTGATCACAAGTCCGTGGAAAAATCCGTTCCTCCGCGACTTTACGCTGACGCCGATCTTTCGCGCTAACAGCGGACGTCCATTCAATTTGCTTGCCGGTTCCGATGTCAACGGCGACCGAAGCACAAACGGCGACCGTCCGCTACTTCGCCTTAACGGTGTTGACCAGGGAGCAATTCCCCGCAACGTCGGAAAAGGTCCGAACTTTGCTACCTTTGACATGCGTCTGACGCGAAAGATCGCATTTAGCGAGACTATGAGTTTGGATCTGACGGTCGAGGCATTCAACCTGCTGAACCGGCTGAATTTCGCTTCAGTCAATAATACGGTCGGAGCATTTTTCCCAACGACCGTTGACGTTCGCGGAAGCGACGCGGTCGGCCCAAGCGGTCCGCTTGGATTTACCTCGGCCTTCGATCCGCGGCGAATTCAATTGGGAGCAAAGTTCAGATTCTAAATCGGGAGTTTTAGCATCGGGTAGCAAAGACGGGGCACAAGTCCCGTCTTTTTTATTTTCCGGCGTCGAGAACTGCTTTAATATCGTCTATCTTTTCGATTGCCGCCTTTTCGCCAAGTTCGATAAGTTCATCTCTCTTTCCGATTTCATCCGGCCGGATGTGGGCGATCTGCGGTTCGATCACAATGTCGGCACGGTAGTGCTGGTTTTTTGAGGCAGTGCGAATCATGAGCATCGCCGATTGGAAAAATGTGCCCAGCAGCGTGCTCGGATCTCCCCAAAACGTCGATCCGCAGGTCAACAGATCTACGGCGACTACGATCTCGGCACCGAGCTTGCGAACAGCCCGTGTGGGCATCGGCGAAACTACGCCGCCATCGATAAGCTGTCGACCCTCGGTGTCTTCGACCGGCACGAAAACGCCGGGAATCGCGCAGCTTGCTCGTATTGCCAAACCCAGTTCTCCCTTGGTTTTCATAACTACTTCGTCGCCCGTCAAAAGATCGCATGCAACCGCCGCGAACGGCACGGCAAGATCCTCAAAACGATTTACGAGGAAATTATGCTGGATAAATGTTCCCATCGCCGCATTAGACAACAACCCTCGCGGTGAATAAGAAAAACCGGCGACGCTGAGCCATCCGATCTTCTTTCCAAGCTCTACAATTTCTTCTACAGAGAGGCCGGATGCATAGGCGCCGCCGACGAACGAACCGGCAGACGTGCCCGATATCATGTCTATCGGAATACCGTTTTCGATGAGTGCTTTCAGAACTCCGACGTGTGCGAAACCGCGTGCTCCGCCGCCTGACAGCGCAATGCCGATCTTCTTTCTGGTCATAAGATTCTGCCCAAGAAATACGCGAAATAAGTGAAATGTGAAATCGAAATTTCTGCGGCAGGCCTCGTTGCACGAAAGTCAAACATATACTCGCATCTCTTTTTCGCGTCGTTTCACATATTTAGCGGTTAACTTTTCAATAATTGATTTTAACCGCAGCTTATGGAAAACTTAAGCCTCGAAAATGAGTCCTCGAGAATCCCTCTTATTTCCGAGACAAACGAAGAGAGCAGACATAGCCGCGGGCGAAAAGGTCTGCCCGGTCTGCTCGCGCGAAACTTTAGATGAATTTGTTCCGATGATGGTGCTCGCCGACGATCTGCAAAAACTGATCGTGGCGAACGCGCCGGACACGCGCGCATTTCAGGCAGTGTGCGCACGCTGCGTTCGGCTTTTCGAACGGGCGAAAAATCAGATAGTTAAAGACGCGGCGATGCAGAAGGACGGCTCTCACGTTCTTTCGACTCCGTTGCGGCTCGACGCAGATGACAGGTTCACCGGAAGAGACGTTACGATAGCTTTTCTCGATTCTGGCTTTTATCCGCATGTTGACCTTACCACGCCGGTCAACAGAATAGTCGGCTATCGAAATCTTTTAGACGAGGATGGCGACCTGAATTCGCTTTTCCAGCCTGATGTCGCAAGCTGGCACGGCATGATGACCTCGGTGGTTGCGGCCGGTAATGGTTCGCTTTCAAATGGGTTTTACCGCGGTATTGCTCCGAATTCGGAGGTCGTTCTTGTAAAGCTCGCAAGAACTGGCCGGATCACGGATGAAAACATTCGCGAAGGGCTCGAATGGGTGCTCGCTAATCGAAGAAAGTTCGGAATCAGGATAGTAAATATTTCGGCGGGCGGCGATGACGAACAAAGCTATTTACATGATCCTTTGTCGAAGGTTGTGGAAGAATGCAGTGCCGCTGGCATTGTGGTTGTGTGTGCTGTGGGGAATTCGGGACACCTTCCGAATCATCCGGTGGTTCCGCCGGCGAGTGCCCCGTCATGCATATCGGTCGGCGGCCTCGACGACAATAATTCGGTAAACCGGGCAAAGCGCGGAATGTACCGCTCGTCCTACGGCCCGACGATTGACGGACTGCAGAAACCGGAAGTGATCGCCCCTTCAATCTGGGTTCCGGCCCCGATACTGCCGAACACGCCGACGGCTCAACAGGCATCGCTTCTGGAAACGCTGGATAAAAGTTCCGACGCCGAACTGCACGCAATAATCGAAGCCAATCCGGGCATAGACGGCGAATTAGACGCCGCACTGGACAGGCCATCACACAGCATTCGCCAAATAATCATCCTAAAGATTCGCCGTGAGAACGTGATCACAAAGCACTACAAATACGTTGACGGAACATCTTTTTCCGCACCGATCGTTTCGTCGGTTATAGCGCAAATACTCGAAGCAAATCCTTACCTTACGCCGTCTGCGATCAAGCGTATTCTTATTTCTACAGCGGAGCGTCTTCCGCATTATGAAGTGGATCGTCAGGGCTGGGGCGTGATCGACCCGCGACGTGCTGTCGAAATGGCATTAGCCCGCCTCTAAACGGATGGCGTGGCAGTCGTTCGCGGAGTTACGCGCGGTGTCGGGTTTGGGCCGGGCGTCGGCGAAGTGCCAGGCCGAATGATGATAGGCGACGGCGCGGGAATCGGCGTTCGCGTCGGGGTCGGCGTTGCGTCATCGTCCGGAGTTGGCGAGGGCGACGGGGTCACGCTAGGACTTGGTTTGGGCGTCGGCGTCGGGGTTTTTAGGTTGGCGTTGGCGTTCGTGTTGCCGTTCACATTGGTTCCAATGTTTGTATTGATATTGAAATTAAAGTTACCGTCCAGCCCCAAATTGGTGTTCAGATTAGTATTTACGTTTGTATTCGCGTTTGTATTCGTATTTGTGTTGATTACCGGTTCGCTCTGAAGCATCCATAAACCGAGAGCTCCAAGGCCAAGCAAAGTCGTTGTCCCGATCATTGTGAGAATGACCGTTTTCAGCGTGTTCGATTTTGGCGGAGCTTGATATCTGGGAATCGTGCGGGCGGTTCGGTGCGGTACCGGTTCCGGCGTCATCGGAACGACAATTCTCGGAGCTGGTTCTTCCTTTTCCGCGAATTCGAGTTCGTCTTCAAGTATTGGCGGCGGTTTCGGTACCGGGACATTGCGGCGGATCACGGTTACTTCGGCGGGATCGTCGTCGAGCGCCTCTTCCAGACTCTCGCTCGGCATTTCAATAAACTTCGGCTCTTCTTCCTCAACGAGCGGCGTGCCGTCCTTCATGCAAAATCTAAGGATGTCCTCGTCGTAACGGGTATTGCAGGTCGGGCAATATTTCATAGATTTTCGATTGAAGAGTTCGAAAAAGCTGGTAAAGCAATAATCCGAATTCTAGCACGAAATCTTTTCTGGGAAACAATGGGGTTAGGCCGTGTAGATAAAATAAACGAGATAAATCTCGGAATTTCGGAGATTTATCCCTGTAGTTTTGCTCTGCTTTGGCGGAGCCGAGGTCACAAACTAATCTTGTCTTGTGACAGATCCATACGTTTCGAGAATGCGTTTGATCTCTTGGCTGCTTGTCAAATCCCAAGCCGAGAGTTTTTCACGGTCAAGCGTGTTCACAATGGCGCCGTTCTCGATCAGAACTTTGACGTTTGCTTCCGATTCGCTTTCGGCGGCGATCATGAGCGGAGTCTTTCCAAGTTTATTAATCGCATTCAAATCCACGCCGTAAACTATCAGACTGCGTATCCAATCTGATTGGCCGTCAGCCGACACAATGTAATGAAGAGCATTGTTTCGTTGTTTATCGACCAGATTCAGCTTGGCCCCATAGCTGATCAGCAATTGGAACATTTCCGGCTTTGCTTCTTCGTCAGCCATCATGATCGGAGTCCGCTTTTGGAAATCACGAATGTTTACTTTCGCTCCCCGGCTGAGCAAAAAAGCCGCGATCTCGACATTGCCGGTCTCGACAGCCGCATGAAGCGGTGTAATGCCATCATAAGCTTTATCTTTCACATTCACTTTCGAACGCATATTGACATGCACTTTTACTTCGTCAAAATCTTCGTTGAAAACAGCCTGAACAAGAGGGTTACGAGCTTCAATCGAGACGAGCGTGCCGACGCTACCTACTAAAACCCATTCTGTTACTTCTTTTTCATTTCCTCCAACCTGAACAACCTCAGCTATTTGCGGAATTGCGAGCTGTTCATTGCTGCGAAGTTCACTTGATTCGCTTAGATAAATCGACGAAATCTCTTTTGCTTCGAAACCGCCTGCTTCAATCTTTAACTTATATGTTCCTGCGGGCAGATCGGTGAATTCGTAAAAGCCTTCCGCAGTTGCGATGATGACCCGGTATTCACCCGTTTCAGTGTTTGTCAGCGAAACTACAGCGAAGCCGATAGCGGCGCCATTTTGATCGGTGACGTTGCCTGAGAGTCGTGAACTAGTATTTCCGGATTTGGCCTCATTCTGCGCACGTATGGTTTGAACCGTAATCGGCTCGCCCTGAGCGAATGCAGGAGTGGCGAGTGCCAGCGAAGCTCCCAATACCCCCGCAGGCAGAGCGGCTCGTCGGCTGATTTGGTGAAGCATATTCGAAAATACCGGAGCACTCGTTACCGGGTGCTTAACGTAGCGAACGCAGAGGCTGCCATTCGAATTGCGAACCAGCCGCATCGCTTCTTTCCGCGTCATTTCGGATATATTGTTTACGTCTTTGGAACAATGCGAACAGAAACGAACGTGATCGTTTCCGGCCATCTCATCCCATTCTTCCGAACAAGGTTTTTTTACTTCGAAAATGCTGTTTTCTGACATAGGTATGTCCTCGCTGTTTGCGGCGAACAACGCCTGCAAATGCCAATACGCAAATGGTTTATAGTCTTTATTTGTTACAGCCGCGCTGCTACGACACTTGATGCACTTAGTTTTTGGTTTGGTTGCTTGGACGAGAAAAAATTAACCTGCAATTAACCGTCACCCTCGAAAGTTCCGCGGATATAGCTGTGGTATTGCGGACTGGAAAGCAGCGAGCCGTGAAGTTCTTCGATAAGAGTGCGGTCAGGCGTTCCGGTTCGGATGATAGAATCGACCAGAAGAACGCCGAGATAGGGTTCGCCGAGTTCGTCCAAGCGGCTGCGCGGAAAACCGGAATTACGAAGATAAAATCCCTGGGCGATATATGCCGCGGTTTCGTTGTCAACCCACGGCAAGCGGCTGCGAACCAGATCGAACGAAGCGTGTACCGATTCGTGAACAAGCAGTGCGTTGTAGGCTCGCGACCATTCCGCTCCGGTGCTTACATTGAAGGTATTGTTGCGGGCGTTGTATTGCGCCCAGCCGGAGGCAACGCCGCCTTCGACAACGCTTACCGTGTTGGCTCGAATAGCATCGGCGACCCGTTTGAAGCTCGTCCGGTTTACTTCTATCGTAAGCCCGGTAGTGCCGTTAAAAGTAAAGCTGATGCGTCTCGTCTGATTATCGCCGAGCACGTCAATCATCTGGTCGCGTAGTGCCATTCGGAACCTCCGTTTAATCCAGTATCAGGGACGATGCGGACGCGCCGTCTTTGCACAATACTACATCGAAAATGCACGAACGAGCTATTAAAGATTTCGGTGCATCAACGGTCGCAAGCAGAGACGAGTCGGGAACGGAGCAGATCGAACATGCGCGATGCGATAAACGCGGATAAGTTACGGAGCACCCGCAAAGGCCGTAGCGGGAATATCGCCGTTTTGCCCCCAGTGAACCAAGATCAAATTTCCGTCGCTGCTTTTTAGTATCCACCAATCTCCGGTCGAAGGCCGCCAGATCGCCAAATCGTTTTTGCCGTCTGCGTCGAAGTCCCCGTTCAATGGCTTATCAGTTGAAACTCCCCATTGAACCGCCCCAAAACCGGCAGTGCTCCGCAGCAGATACCAGACGCCGGTTGACGGCCGCCAAAGGGCAACATCTGCTTGCCCGTCGCCGTCATAATCTCCGGGCGTGGGAACGTCGCCCGCCAGACCGAACTGTGCGTAGCGCGGCGTGCATCCGGGACACGGGCTAATGTACCACGTGCCGTTCGACGGGCGAAATACCGCAATGTCCGTATCGCCGTCTCCATCGTAATCGGCAGGAGCGAGCTTATCGGTCGTGAGGCCCCAATTTTGCACAAATGCTGAGCCGTCGATGCTGCGGCGTATCCACCAATTGCCTTCTGACGGGCGAAAAACCGCCGCGTCGTTTGCTCCGTCGCCGTCGAAATCGCCGACTACGGGAATGTCTGTGGACGTGCCCCATCGGATGCCGACAAAATTTGTCGAAGGATTGCCCGTGATGCGAGAGTGATACCACGTGCCGTTCGACGGGCGAAAGACGGCAAAATCCATCACGCCGTCACCCTGATAATCGCCCGCGACAATTTTGTCTTCGCCAATGCCGAACTGGACGACTCGGAAAGTGAAGTCGCTGCTATTCAGGATATACCAGAAACTTTCGGCGGTCGGAGTCGCGCCCGCACGATAGACTGCAATGTCGGTCTTGCCGTCCTCGTCAAAATCGAATTGCGGTTTCGGCACGACAGCGGGTAGCGAGAATTCGGAAGTATCGCCCAGAACATCGACCATAGTAGTTACTCTATTTTCGGAAGTGATCGGCACTTGGTTAATAAGCGTTGCCGTCATGGTTACTTCGTCGGCAAGGCTCAGAAGTAACGATTGATCTGCGGTGTAAAGTTGATTGATGTTGGCATTTCCGTTCACATCCGTCGTTACTTCAAAAGTCACGTTTACAGGAAGCAACAAAATATCTCTTCGTCCTGATCCGTCCACAGAAGGGTAGAAACTTAGAGCATTGACCGTAATTTGAACACGGTTATTCGGCGTGCTGTTAAATGTTCCCGTGAGACGTATGCTGCCTCCTTCTACGCGGCGACCCGACAGGAAGTTAGGAGAATTCAGTGAGCGGTTCGCACCGCCGTCCGCGTCGCCGGTGTCGTTCGGATCTCGGAGCTGGTTGTCGTTGAGGTCAACCAGATAATTCCCCATGCTTCCGGGAGCAATGCCCGTAAAATCCAATCCGGTTATGAAATTGTCCGTTCCGCTCGCAACGGCAATCGGCGGAGAATTTTCACCGTTCGTGGCAACAAAAAGATTAGAATAAATATTGAAATTGCCGCTCTGATTAAAGAAATTGCCGTCCGCAATCGGAGAGCTGAGATTGAAGCGTCCATCC
>JBQTJB010000049.1:0-2510 GCA_052387555.1 Blastocatellia bacterium
TTTACTCTCTTGGAGAGAGTAAACAATCTGAACGAAACAAGAAGATGACGCCGCATTCGCTCGATACGGGCCGTGCGGCTTTTTCTTCGGTAGGAAAGGCCGTGCTAAACTGTTGACATCGGATAAAATGAATCTATGAAAAAGATGTTTGCTGCAGGCTTGCTGGCGGTGGTTTCGACGGTTTCGGGCATGGGACAGGTTTCGCTTTCGAATGAGCATTTTAAGGTGTTCGACGCAAAAGGCACGGCAAGTGATCTGGGCGCCATTGCAAAGGCTTTTGCTGAAAACGACATTGTGTTTCTGGGTGAAATGCACGACGACGCCGTGGGCCACGCTATTCAGTTAGAACTGTTTAAAATGGCGGTTGAACAGCAGTCCGCAAAACGCCGCGTGACGCTTTCGTTGGAGATGTTCGAACGCGATGTCCAAACCGTGCTTGACGAATATATTGCCGGGCATATCTCGGAAAATCACTTCATGCTTAGTTCCCGTCCGTGGGGAAACTACAAAACCGATTACCGCCCGCTGGTCGAACTCGCAAAGGAAAAGAAGCTGGATGTGATTGCCGCAAATGCTCCTCGCCGTTACGTGAATATGGTCTCGCGAATGGGACGCGACTCTATCAATGCTCTTTCTCCGCAGGCAAAGTCGTGGCTCGCGCCGCTGCCCTTCGCAGAGGCTTCTGAAGCTTACTCAAAAAAATTCAGGGCTCTAATGGGGCCAAGCCCCGAGGCGCAGATGGGATTAGATAAAATTCTTAGTTCGCAATCGCTTTGGGACGCAACGATGGCCTTTTCCGTCGCCGAAAGTTTGAAGAAAAACAAAAATTCGCTGGTCGTTCACCTCAACGGAAGTTTTCACACGGAAAGCAGGCTCGGCACCGTAGAACATCTGCTCAAATATCGACCGAAAACAAAGATTTTGGTCGTTACCATCAGATACGAAGACGATTTCAAGAGCTTCGATTCGGCAAAGCACGCCGGCTTAGGCGATTTCGTCATCCTCACTGACGCAAAGCAGCCTCGAAGCAAGCGGTAACACATATTCTGCCTGGTTATGATTGACAAGCAGTTCGAATGACATTACTCTAATGAAATCGACTTTCATTTTCAGAAAATGAACAGGAGCAAAAATGATACTCGCAAAACTGAAAGAAGCAACGCGTGAACAACACGAAGCCCTGGAAAACGTGGTCGACGTGATGAACCGGACGTTTTCGTTGGAAGACTACAAGCAGCTTATAGCAAAATTTTACAGGTTCTATTCTGCCATCGAACCGACACTGCCGGCGGAAGAGCTAAGGCAAGCCGGGTTCGACGTTGAAGCGAGGCGAAAGACTCCGCTTCTGGAACAGGATCTGCAGCATCTTGGTGAAATGGAATATTCGGAACAAAATTTGCCATTCACCAGTATTCCGATATTGAACACGGCAGCAAAAGCATTCGGCAGCATTTACGTGATGGAAGGCGCAACACTTGGCGGACAGGTGATAATGCGACAGTTGGAAGCGCATCTTGGCATTACGCCCGAAAACGGCGGAGCTTTTTTCAATAGCTACGGGGCGAACGTCGGACCGATGTGGAAAGAATTCGGCGCGACGATCACCGCTTTTGCCGATGGGGTGGAGGAGGACGAGACGATCGTGAACTCGGCTAAAGAAACTTTCGACAGTTTCAGACGGTGCTTTTCCGAGGAAACCGAACAGCATAAGGCAGCCTGATTTTACAGTGAAGCCATTATTCAATCATGCAAACTCACGGCTTAAAAGATTTTCAAATAAACTAAAAACCGGAGCTGAAAATAAAAGGGAAAGCTCGCGACACACGACCGACTAGATCGAATCGTCGCGGACCATCAAAACGAACGACAACCCTAAGGCTGACGAACTTTTAAATTGTAAGTTTGTTAGCTGATTTCTGCAACGAAGAACGAGACTAATAATGAACTATAACAATTTATATCGGGCAGTCTTGCGGGTCGCCCTAATTTTTACTTCACTTGCAATCTTCTGCAACGCGTTTACGCTGCCAGCAAAGGCACAGGTTTCCGATTGGAAAATTTCGGTTATCGTAAAAGACCAAAATGGAGCTTCAGTTGCCGGAGCAAAAGTAGTGTTGAGCGGACGAAACCTTCTTTCCCGGACAACGGTTACCGACGCCGCAGGCTCAGCCGATTTTGCGAACGTGCCGGACGGTGATCTTCGAATATCAGTAGAGGCAACGGGATTTGCGGCCGTACTGCGAGATGTTATTTCTCAGGAGAAGAATGGCACGGTTGAAATTGTGCTCTCACCGGGAACCATTTCGGAGGATGTTACGGTGACGGCAGCACGAACGCAGGTAACCGCTTCCGAAACTGCCGTTCCGGTAAGCGTCCTTAACCGCGAGGAGATAGAGCGAAAGGCCGTAAACACGATCAGCGATGTCTGTCGCACCTTGCCGGGAACATCGACTCGGAATGAAGGTGCTTTTCAGGGTCGGCCGCGGAATAGAGGAGTGGACAGCAATCTC
>JBQTJB010000050.1:0-18861 GCA_052387555.1 Blastocatellia bacterium
GTTGGCCGAGAGCTTGATTTTGTCAATCTGATCAATTTCAGTAATTACGCGCCGATTCGATGGTTTGTAAAACCGCTTTCGATCCCGATTCTGCACGCGCTGCATTTCTTTAACGGAATTACTGCAAATTACGGCCTTGCCATAATTATTTTCACATTCCTGTTTTATTCGCTGCTGTTTCCGCTTCGGTGGTCGCAATCGAAATCTTTCAAAAAAGCGGCCGGTAACGCGCCGAAGATGAAGGATATTCAGGACAAGATCAAGGATCTGCAAAAGAAAGGCGTGCCGACAGACGATGCCCGAATGAGGGCATTGCAGATGGAGCAATTGAAACTGACGAAAGACGCGCTTCCGATCGGCGGCTGCCTTCCGATGCTGCTGCAGTTTCCACTGCTTATAGCGTTCTACACGGCCATAACGGTTGCGCTCGATGCACGCCAGGCATCTTTCCTTTGGCTGCCCGATCTTTCGGCGGCCGATCCGTGGCATTTGCTCGAATTTGCTTTTGCTATTTCAATGGTGCTTGCGATGAAATTTACGCCGACCGCGCCCGCTATTTCACCCGAACAGCAGATGCAGCAGAAAATGATGACCTATCTGATGCCGGTGATGATGCTTTGGGTGATGTGGACCGCGCCGGCCGGGCTGTTGATATACTGGCTGTTCGGCAACGTTGTGAGCTTTGGCCAGCAAATGATTATCAATCGGATGAACAAAACGGACGAACCTCCGACAACGGAGGTGGTCAGTTCGGTCCCGAAGAATGCTAAGAAGGTAAAGGCAAAACTCTCGACTTCGTGAAAGTAGAAAAGTGAAAAAGGCAAAAAAGTGAACACGTTTTACAATCGCCAACTAACTTTTTCACCTTTTCATTTTTTACCGTTGCTATGAACGAAACCTGTCAAAACGCCGAAAAATTCCTGTCCGAACTGGTTTCGGATATGAGGCTCGATCTTACCGTCGCCGCTAAATGGACGGATGAGGGCTGCCTTCTGAACCTGAGCGGAGGCGATGCCGGTCTTGCCTTGTCAGAAAACGCTGAGATGCTAGACGCATTCGAAGTGTTGTTGTTTCAAATCTACGGACGGGAGCTGGACCGCGAACACCGCTTCATTTGCGATGCCGACGGCTTTCGCCAAACACGCAAAGCCGAGCTTCAGGCAATGGCGAGATTTGCCGGCGAACAGGTTCGAAAGAACGGCCGGCCGTTTACGTTCGGTGTTCTGAATTCAACCGAGCGCCGAATCATTCACCTTACGCTGCAACAGGAAGAAGATCTCGATACGCAATCGGTCGGCGATGGACGTGAAAGGCGGCTGCAGGTTAGGCTCAAGTAGGCAAATATTCAAACAGGATAGACAGGACAGGCAGGATGAAAGAAAACAATCGATCCGCCTAATCCTGTCTATCTTGTTTAAGTCTTATGTCGGATACGATAGTTGCACTTGCAACACCTACCGGACGCAGCGGAATCGGCGTGATACGTTTAAGCGGCCCCGGATCACTCAAAATCACAGGCAAGCTTGTCGGTGATTCGATTGAGTTACAGCCGCGCGTCGCACATCTTGTCCGGCTGCGAGATTCGCAAACATCAGAGGTCATCGACGAAGCTCTTGTCACTTTTTTCAAAGCTCCGCATTCATTCACCGGCGAAAAAGTCGTCGAAATTAGCTGTCACGGTTCCCCTGTAATTCTGCGGCAAGTGATCGATATCTGTTTGCGTCTTGGCGCGCGTCTTGCCGAGCCGGGTGAGTTTAGCCTGCGGGCTCTTGCCAACGGTCGCATGAATCTCGCCGAGGCCGAAGCGATACGTGATCTGATAGACGCGCAAACGACCGCTTCCGCCCGGCAGGCGATAAGGCAGCTTCGCGGAGAATTCTCGCACCAGCTTCAGCCGATCAAAGATGATCTGCTCGACATCATAGTCGTGCTCGAATCGGCGCTCGAATTTGTAGAAGATGATCTGCCTGAAACGCAAACCGAATCTATAAAAACGAAACTCGCTAAAATCTCAGACGACATTAATAGAATTGCATCGACGTTTCAGGCCGGAAAGCTGATACGCGAGGGCTTGCGTGTTGCGCTTGTCGGAAAGCCGAATGTCGGAAAATCGAGCCTGTTTAATGCACTTCTTGGGAGCGACAGGGCAATCGTTACCGACATCGCCGGAACAACGCGCGATCAGATTCACGAACGGTTCACCATAAAAGATATTCCGGTATCACTTATAGATACTGCCGGTCTGCGCGAAACAACCGACACCGTGGAAAGCATTGGCGTCGAACGCTCAAAACGCACGATGGCCGACGCCGATCTGGTATTGGTATTGCTGGATGCATCGGAAAAAATGACCGACGAAGATCGTGAGATTATTGAGGGCGTGCACGAGCTGAATCACCTGCTTGTCATTAACAAGATCGACATTGAAGACGGAGCAGATCACGAAACCAAGATCAAAGATCTAAGTTCAAAGACCGTTCGTTTATCGGCCAAAACCGGCGAGGGTCTTGATGAATTAAAAAAAGCGATCATCGAGCCATTTGCACCGCAGGAAATTTCCGCGAACGGTTTTTTAGTTTCAGATGCACGCCACTACGATCTGTTGGAAAGAGCGAAGGAAGAGATCTCAAACTCGGTCGAACTGCTTCATCAGCGAACAAGCGAGGAAATTGTTCTTATCGGCCTGCATAATTCTCTTCGCTATCTTGGACAGATCACGGGCGAAACAACGACCGAAGACATGCTGACACGCATTTTTTCAACATTTTGCATCGGAAAATAACACCTCTCCTAAGGCCTGAAATCCAATAATTTTCCGAATATTCTGCTTCTTTGTGCATTTTTAGTACAAAGGCGTCATTTCCGAAGAAATGGACGCGAAAAGTGGAGCTAAATAAGGATGACAGACAGACAACACGAAAGAATTCCGCTTATGGTAGAAGTGGTTCTCGAATCTTCCGCGGGTAAACGTCCGTCGCGCATCAGCGACCTGAGCTTGGGCGGATGCTACGTGGAATCGATCACCAGTTTTCGCGAAGGCGAACCTGTTTCGTTCGATGTCAATCATGCGACCGTTGGAACTGTAAAGTTTACGGGCAATGTCGCATATGTTCTGGACGGATTCGGTTTTGGCCTAAGGTTTACAAACGTCGGCCCGCAGCAGCTGGAGTTTCTTCATCAATCCCTTCCTGTTTCTAAAGAGGACCTCCTCGAACTATGGTAACCGACTCTTGTTGACTTTTTTTCGTCGAGCGATAATAGTCTTTTCAAAATAAAAATCTTTGGAGAGACTAAACACATGCAGCCGACGGATTCCGGCCTCGAAGCTACCTTTACACTGGAAAGCGAAAAAACAGGCGTGATCGAAGAACCGCCGTTCAAAATATTGGCGCTCGGAGATTGGAGCGGCGATGCGGAAACGCGCCCGCTTTACGACCGCAAACCGATCGAGATCGACCGCGATAATTTTGACGAAATTATTGAACGTCTCGGCGTGCGTCTCGATCTTGATTTTGCGGATGGAAGCACTCTGCCGATCGACTTTGCGGAGCTCGACGATTTCCACCCCGATGCATTGTTTAGGCGAATACCGCTTTTTACCGAGCTGCGCGATCTGCGAAAGCGTTTGAAGGATGAAAACACTTTTTACTCCGCGGCGAGAGACGCGCGCGAACGGTTTGGTGTTTCCACAATAAAGGAGTCCGATACGGTTTCCGAACCGCCGGCCGCTCCAACCGATAATCTTCTCGACGCAATTCTTACAAAACCTTCGGGCGGAGCGCCGCCGCCTAAACCGGGCGTATCGAGTGATCTCGACGGATTGATCCGCGATCTCGTTAGTTCGCATCTTGTTTCCGTAGATGAAATCGAACAGGTGGGAATGCTTGCCGCCGTGGACGAAGCAACAAGCGGTTTGATGCGCGCCATTCTGCATCACCGAAAATTTAAGGAACTCGAAGCCGCGTGGCGCGGGCTGTATTTTCTCGTCCGCCGAACCGAAACCTCGACCGATCTAAAAATATTTATTTTAGATATTTCAAAGGAAGAACTTGCCGATAACCTTAAAACGGCCAATAGTTTAGAGGAGACCGCGTTGTACCGTCATTTGATGAAAGAGGCGGTTGAAGAACCCGGGGCCGAGCCGTGGGCGGTCGTCGCGGGTAGTTACGCGTATTCGCCGAACGTCGACGATATTGCCGCGTTGATGAGAATTTCGAAGATCGCCGCTCTGGCTAACGCTCCATTTGTTTCACATATTCGACCGGATGTAATTGGGGTGCATTCGCTGTACGAACACGCCGACCCGCGTGAATGGAATTTATCTACCGATACCGATTCGGGCAAACTTTGGTCGGCGCTTCGCAGGCAAGCCGAGTCGCAATTCCTCGGGATGACGATTCCGCGATTTCTTTCGCGGCTTCCCTATGGCGTCGATACCGATCCGCTCGAGACATTTTCTTTCGAAGAGTTTGCTGAAGGCTCAGAACACGACAACTATCTTTGGTCGAACCCGGCGTTTATCGCCGCGCAGCTTTTGGCCGAAAGCTACAGCAGTTACGGTTGGGAAATGGGGCGGTTTTTGAAGCAGGACGTCGAAGGGCTTCCAGTCCACCTTTTTAAGGAAGGAACGGAAACGGTTTTCAAGCCGTGCTCGGAAGTTTTGCTCACTGATGTCGCATTCGAAAAGCTTATGTCATTCGGCCTAATGCCGCTTGTTTCTTACAAAAACTCAGACCGTGTAAAACTCGCCCGTTTTCAGTCTATTGCCGACCCAGTGACGGGTTTGAAAGGAAGGTGGAGTCTCTGATCCGGAAACTAAACTGTTGATTGTGCTTTCCCAGTTTGTTATAAAATGCTTAGTCTCGGAGGAATTTTATGCAGACGTATACGGCGCAAAGCATTATTCAAAAAGTACCGATGCTGACAGAAGAGCAACAAAAAACGATTCTTGAGATAACCGAGTCTTTCCTGAGTGACGACTCCGCAAAGGAGGCATGGGCTAAGATCGGCGGCTCAATCTCCGAAAATGAGATCGATTCGAATTCGGGAGAGTTTGCCGAGCATACCGACGACATTCATTGACCTAAAATTGACTCAGCATAGCGTTTGCCGATTTATTATTCTTACATATTGAATCGTGCGCGAAGTTTAATTTGCAATTTATGTACTATCCGAAGGCTGGATTCTGATTGGCAAAAACCCCAGCTTCAACTACAATCTAAAGTTTGACGAAAATGCGGGTCTGCCCGCAATTTTTGGCTTTGAGGAAAGATGTTCGACGAGAGTTTTGATGTGATCGTTATCGGAGCGGGGCACGCTGGGTGCGAGGCGGCCTCGGCCTCGGCGCGCCTCGGGGCGGAAACTGCCCTGGTAACGATCAACCTCGATCTGATCGGGCAAATGTCTTGTAATCCGGCCGTCGGCGGAATCGCTAAAGGTCATGTTGTCAGAGAGATAGATGCTCTTGGCGGCATAATGGGACGAGTTATCGACCGTACCGGAATTCAGTTTCGTCTGTTGAACCGTTCACGCGGGCCCGCCGTTCAATCACCGCGTGCGCAAGCCGACCGGAGTTTGTACAGGACGGAAATGCGCCGCGTACTTGAGGCAACCGCAAATCTGCATCTTCGACAAGGCGTAGTTGTAAACTTAATTGTTGAAAATAATAGAGTTATTGGCGTGGAAATGCAGGATACTCGCCGTTTCGGAGCAAAGTCCGTTGTGGTCGCTACGGGTACATTTCTGAACGGGACAATTCACACCGGGCGCGAAACGTTTTCGGCCGGACGCGCGGGCGAACCTGCGTCGATTGAATTAGCGGAAAGCCTGAAAACGCTGGGGTTTCCAGTTGGACGCTTGAAAACGGGAACGCCGCCGCGGCTAGATGGCCGGACAATTGACTGGGACGCTTTCGAACCGCAGCCGCCGGATGAAAAGCCGGTCGCATTCTCATTCGCAACCGATAAGATCGAGCAGCCGCAAATCCAGTGTTTTATTGGATATACGAGCGATCGGCTTCATCAAACAATTCGAGACAATCTGCATCAGTCACCGCTTTATTCGGGCAAGATCAAAGGCATCGGGCCGCGCTATTGCCCGTCTATCGAGGACAAGGTTGTTAAATTTGGCGACAAGGATCGCCACCAGCTTTTTCTCGAACCCGAAGGACACAACACTAACGAGGTTTACCTAAACGGCTTCTCGACTTCGCTACCGTCGGCGCTCCAGTTGGAGTTGCTTCGGATGTTGCCGGGCTTTGAAGGCGTCCAGATCATACGTCCGGGATATGCCATAGAGTACGATTTCGTCGATCCGCGGGAGTTGCGTCCGACGATGCAATCCACACGAATGGATGGGCTTTTTCTCGCGGGACAGATAAACGGTACTACCGGTTATGAAGAAGCTGCGTGCCAGGGTTTGTTGGCGGGGATAAATGCGGCTTTCTCGGTTCTAGGACGTAAATCTTTTATTTTACAACGAGATGAGGCGTATATTGGGGTGCTTGCTGACGACCTGATCCAACATGGCGTCGATGAACCGTATCGCTTGTTTACATCTCGTGCCGAGGCTCGGTTGATGCTCCGGCATGACAACGCCGACCAGAGGCTTTCGCCGAAAGGCCGAGAAGCCGGATTGGTCGGGGATACGGATTGGGAGCGGTTCAACCAAAAGCGCGACCGGCTCGCGATGCTTCGGAACACTCTCGACAACACGCGTTTTAAGCGCTCGTCGGTGGAATACGCCAGCGTCTTGCAACTAATTGGAGCCGATCTGGGTGACTCGTTCACTATTTCTCAGCTTTCGATGCGACAAGGCGTAACGCCCGATTTGATTGCCCGCTTGCTGCCAGAAGCGGTTCGACGTGAGATAAGACTTTCAGAACTCGAAACGGCATTGGCGGACTCCCTTTATACTGGTTATATCGCAAAACAAAAGCTGGCTACCGAACGGGTAAATCATCACGATACTCTAAAGGTTCCTGATTCGTTCCAGTTTAGCTCTATCAGCGGTCTGTCACATGAAATGATCGAGCGCCTGGAACGCGCACAGCCGCGAAATTTTGCACAGGTTCGTAAGGTCAACGGCCTAACGCCGGCTGCCTTGTCCACCGTTTTGGTTTACCTGACCGCCCAAAAGCCACAGGACTCCGCTCAAAATTGAGTCTATCAAGAGTGTGGTACGTTCCACAAAACACAGGAGTGACGTGTGGGACGTGCCACATTTCTGTAATTAGAGTTCACCAACAGATTGTGATAACTTAGGAATCGATCTCGATACGCATCCGTCACGAATGGGAAGAATTATTGCCATCGCCAACCAGAAAGGAGGCGTAGGAAAGACCACTACAGCCATAAACCTTGCCGCGGCGTTGGCGAGCGAGGGTCGTAAAGTGCTTTTGGTTGACGCAGATCCGCAGGGAAATGCGACTTCAGGGTCCGGAATCTCCCGTTCAAACAGCCGAAAATCGCTTTACAATGCAATGGTTTCTGGCGAATCCGTAAAGGAGCTCGTTTTGGCGACCGAAATCCCGACTATGTGGGTTTTGCCTTCGGACAAAAACCTTGCCGGTGTTGAGATAGAATTTGCCGACGCCGGAGATCGCAGCCACATTCTCAAGAAGCTTCTCGATGTCATACGGGATTATTTCCACTACATAATAGTGGATTGCCCGCCATCGCTGGGTATTTTGACTGTGAACGGGTTAACTGCGGCTGATTCGCTGCTTGTGCCGATCCAGTGTGAATATTTTGCTCTTGAAGGCGTTACAGAGCTCTTTGAGACGCTCGCAAGGCTGAAGCGCGAATTGAACCCAAGCTTAACTATCGAGGGGCTTCTGCTTACAATGTACGACGAACGGACCAATCTGTCGGCGGCTGTGGCAAAGGATCTACGGGACTTTTATGGGCCGCAAGTATTGAAAACCGTGATTCCGCGAAATGTTCGCTTGGCGGAAGCGCCGAGTTTTGGCAAGCCGATCCTGCTTTACGATCCGAGATCGCGTGGCTCTGAAAGCTATATCGAACTTGCAAAGGAGATTTTGAGTCATGACCAGGAAACCTCTCGGGCGCGGGCTTAGCGCGTTGCTTGGCGACGATACAGTTGCGAGTAATGAATCCGTGGTTAATGAGATCGACATCAATCTTGTCGAACCAAATCCCGAACAGCCCCGCAGCCGCTTTCCCGAAACAGCTCTCGAGGAACTTACGCAATCTATTCTGGCGAATGGCATTGTCCAACCAATTGTTGTTCGAAAAAAGGGCGCGGGGTATCAAATCGTAGCCGGCGAGCGGCGTTGGCGGGCGGCTCAACGAGCCGGTTTGAGGAAGATTCCGGTTACGGTAAAAGACGTATCGGATGAAAAACTCCTTGAGCTGGCGCTGATCGAGAACATTCAGCGGCAGGAGTTAAATCCGGTGGAAGAAGCTCGTGCATACCGTAAACTTATTGATAATATTGGACTTACGCAGGAGCAGGTGGCTGCGCAAGTCGGTAAGGAACGTTCCTTGATAGCAACGGCTTTGCGGCTTCTGAAGCTGCCTTCAGATATTCTTGGCCTAATCGAGGAAGAGAGACTATCCGCTGGTCATGGACGCGCTCTGTTGCTCACGGATGACATTACGATCCAACGGCGGGTTGCGCGGTCGATAATCGAAAAAGGAATGTCCGTCCGCGAGGCTGAACGGGCGATCAAATCCGGGTCTTCGACTGGTTCCGTAAATGTTGACAGAAAGACGGTTACTAACACTAAAGATCCGAATATCCGTCTTGCCGAAACGAAATTGATGCGGGCATTGGGTACAAATGTCAGGATTTCACCAAGCGGCAAGGGTTCAACAGGAAAGATCGAGATCGAATATTACAATTCTGACGATCTTGACCGGCTTTTTCAAATTTTGACTAATAGATAGGAGGGCTAATTGTTGATGCAAAAGCGTTTAACGGAAATGGTATCTTGTGCCGGCTGAGTGGCTAAACTCGCGCCAAGCGACCTTGCTCAAGTTTTGAGCAAACTTCCGCGACAGAAAAGCGAAAATGTGATCGTCGGTTTTGAAAATTCCGACGATGCAGGAGTTTTTCGCCTTTCGGACGAGACGGCGCTTGTGCAGACGGTCGATTTCTTTACGCCTGTGGCGGACGACCCGGAAATTTATGGCCATGTCGCGGCAGTAAATTCCCTCAACGATGTATACGCGATGGGCGGAACGCCCATATCGGCACTGTCGATCGTTTGTTATCCTCAAAAAGGCGATTGGGATGTTCTGGGACAGATTCTTGTCGGCGGTCAAAAAGCGATGAATGCCGAGGGTGTTGTGGTTATCGGCGGTCATTCGGTTGACGACGCCGAGATGAAGTTCGGTTATGCGGTAACCGGGCTGATTCACCCCGATAAGGTCGTTACAAATGCCGGTGCAAAGCCGGGCGACGTTCTTATCTTAACCAAGCCGATTGGCACGGGTGCTATCAACACGGCGGTGAAGAATGGCAAGGCGGGCGAATCAGCAATTGCAGCGGCTGTAAAAGCTATGACAACATCGGCCGCGGAGTCGTCTAAAGCAATGACTGGACATGGCGCAAATTCTTGTACCGACGTTACAGGTTTTGGTTTGCTCGGACACGCTTACGAACTGGCAAAGGCAAGCGGTGTTACGCTAAATATTGCAGCAAATGATGTTCCGTTGCTGCCGGACGTGATTGAACTTATCCGCATGGGAATGTTGACGCGCGGCGACAAGAACAATCGGACGTACGTCGGCGAAACCGTTAAGATAGAGAAAAATGTTTTGCCTGAGATGCAAAGCGCATTGTTCGACCCGCAAACCGCCGGCGGACTATTAATTAGCATGAGTGATGCAAACGCCCGCGGGTTTTTGAAAATAATCGGTGAAGCACGGATCATTGGCCGCGTTTCGGCAAAGTCTGAATTTTTGATCGAGGTTAATTAAGTTGTTCCTTTTTATTTTCGAATCGATCGGTACGTCGGAGCTGATTCTTATCGGGATAATCGCGCTTATCTTCCTCGGCCCTCGAAAATTGCCTGAGATGGCGCGAAAGATCGGAAAAATGATGGCCGATTTTCGGAACACGACCAATGAGTTCAAATCCACGTGGGAACGCGAAGTGGATTTTGAGGAAGAAACCAAAGCTTTGAGATTGGAAGAAATTGAGAAAGAAGCGGAACTTCCCGCTGCGATTGAGAATTCAATACTCGGGCCGGATAAAGAAAACGAAATCGCCGTGCCGGAGATAAAATCTATAAGCCCGGCCGAATTCGAAAAGGTTCAAATCGAGACATCGGAACCTGTGGCGGAACCCGAAGAGGACTTGCCCAATCAAGCCTCGGACAAACGAACCTGGCTTTAGTAAATGAACGAGCTCGAAACAGACAAACCACAGGAAAGAGGTGGCCAGATGTCATTTCTGGAACACCTCGACGAGTTGCGCTAGAGGCTTGTAAGATCCGTAATTATTGTAGTTATTGCGTTTGTTGTCTGCTTTTACTTTTCTGCTAACATCTTTGGCTTTTTGTCTGTGCCTATTATCGAGGCGTTGAATGAGTCGCAGCAGCGTGAAATACCGTTGACGGGCTTAACGGGTGATGAAAGGGTTTTGCCGCTTGAAAGCCTTAAGGCCGGCGACCGGGGCCGGTATGTGTTCAATAAATCAACAAAGCTCGGAACGGGTATCGTGCAGCCAGGCACGTCTGTCGACTCTGTTGCTGTAAACGATCCCAGCGGCAAACTCGTTCTTTACACTGATGAACCTATATTTACTAACAATTCAGTGATACCGAAAGGTGTGCAATTGCCGGTTGAACTAAGCGCCCCAGGAGACGAATCATTAAGCCTGGGCGAAAAACTGATCGTTACGACAGCACAGGAAAGTTTCACATTGTATGTCACCGTTTCGTTATACTCAGCGATAGCTTTTTCGATACCGCTGCTGCTGCTTCAAGTTTGGGGATTTATATCGCCTGCTCTTTACAAACACGAAAGAGCCTATGTAACCCCTTTCATACTTTTATCAAGCATTTCTTTTGTGGGCGGGGCGGCGTTTGCATATTACATATTGTTCCCGCCCGCCCTTCGATATTTGCTTGGGCTTGCCGAAGAATTTCGGCCTCTGCTTCGCGCGACCGACTATTTCGACCTGATAACGCTGATAATGCTGGCGATGGGATTGATCTTTCAAATGCCGGCGGTCACTTACGTTCTTTCCCGCATCGGCATTGTCTCGGCGGGCTTGCTTATAAAAAGCTGGAAGCTGGCGCTAGTCATTATATTGATAGTTGCGGCGGTCGTCTCGCCGACGGGCGACATTCCGAACCTGATGTTATTCGCTCTTCCTATGATGGTTCTCTATCTATTCTCCATCGGCATCGCGTGGTTCTTTGGGCGAAAGCGAACTGCCGAAGCAGCAGCGTGACACAAAAGCAACCTTCTTTGCGCCTTTTTGCATCTTGAACTATTAGGGATAACTGTCTAAAATCTAAAAGTTTGATAATGTTTGCATAATTCGGCGAAACGCCGTTTTTAATGAGGAGTTGTATCAGGTATGTCAAAAGTAAAATTGTTTCGTAATTTTGCACTGACTGTTTTGTCGCTGTTCGTTTTCTCAGCGGTTTTGTTTGCTCAGGATCCGAAGCCGAGCCAGGATGTTACCGATAAGGCGCGGCAGGTAAAGCCGGAGCTAAAGGAAGCTTACAAGCGTTGGCTGAGCAACGACGTTGCATACATCATCACAAAGGAAGAAAAACGGGCGTTTCAGGCATTAGTGACGGACGAAGAGCGTGAAAACTTTATAGAAAGTTTCTGGCGTCGCCGCGACCCGAACCCGGATACCGAGGAAAACGAGTATCGCGAAGAGTACTATGAACGGATCGCGTACGCGAACGAACACTTCACTTCCGGCATTCCCGGATGGAAAACAGACCGCGGCCGTATTTACATAGCGTGGGGAAAACCGGATTCGATCGAATCTCATCCGAGCGGCGGAGCGTATGACCGCCCGAGCTACGAAGGCGGGGGTTCGACGACGACGTATCCGTTCGAGATCTGGTTCTACCGCCATCTCGACAATGTCGGCGACGGCGTCGAGATCGAATTTGTCGACCCGACTGGCAGCGGCGAATACCGCATCGCAAGAAATGCGAACGAAAAAGACGCTTTGCTTTATGTTCCCGGCGGCGGACTGACATTGTCGGAGTCGTTAGGGCTTAGCGATAAAGCCGACCGCATTTCCGGAATAGACGGCCAAAACAGATTTCAGCGCGAACAGGACATGCCGTTCCGCCGTTTGGAGTTAATATCGAACCTCCAGCGTCCGCCGCAAGTTAAGTTTAGCGATCTGCAGGGATCGCTCACCGATTCGCCTGTGATCGACAATAATCCTTTGGGTTTCGATCTTCGCGTCGATTTTTTCCGCCAATCCGAAGATCGCGTTATCGTTACCTTTACGGTTCAAACGGATAACAAGGAGCTTCAGTTCGAGGAATCCGGCGGCTTGAAACAGGCCAAGATCAACATCTTCGGACGCATAACCGCCGTGTCAGGCAAGCGCTCCGGTATCTTCGAGGATTCTGTCACGACGAGCGCAACGACCGAAGAGCTTGTCGAAGCACGGGATAGAAAATCGGTCTACCAAAAGGCCATTGCCTTGACGCCCGGCACCTACAAAGTAGATGTTGTTGTACGCGACGTCGGAACGGGCAATCGCGGCATTGTTAATCAGGGCTTTACCGTGCCGAGGTACGACGACAAGAAACTTTCAACTTCATCTTTGGTACTTGCTTCAAAACTCCGCACGACGAACGAACGCGATATTGGCCAGCAATTTGTTATCGGCAATGCAAAGGTTATTCCGAATCTTGCAGGTGTCTTTAAACAGGGTCAAGAAGTCGGAGTTTATCTTCAGGTATACAACGCCGGAATCGACCAGACCACGCTTCGTCCGGCAGTGGATGTGGAGTACATTCTGATGAAAGGCGGGAAAGAGTTTCTTCGCCAATCCGAAGATTGGAGCGGTTTGAGCGATTCTGGACAGAGACTGACGCTTGCCCGCCTGCTTCCGACCGATTCGATTCCGACGGGCGACTACGAGATAAAGATCGTAACCAGGGATCGCGTTGGCGGTCAGATTGTCGAGAACAAAGGAAAGTTTACGGTAACTCAATAACGAAAAACCAGGGTTTGAAATGGCCGGCTTCTTCAATAATAAAGGGGCCGGTTATTTTTTCCCCTCCGTTTTTTTCCGGCCGGTTTTAATCAGCGGAGCATTAACTTTTTCACTCGTTGCGTAGACCGCATTCCCATCGGAGCTGTAAGCAATCGCTTCGCCTATTTTGCGTTCGCCGATATCGAATCTCTCCGGTTTTTGTTTCCATATGTCATCAAAATCAGTCGATTTTTCAGGAAGCGTAATTTCGTAACCGGCAAAATAATCGCAAACCACCAGACGTCTGCCATCCGGCGAAATATCTCCCCCGGTTACAAAGCCGTTCGGAACCGCCGGTAACGAAAGCTCACCGATTTTCTTCGCCTTTGAAGCCGTTACCCCTCCAAAATCCGGATTAAGCTTATAAATGCCGGCTGGCCCATCAAAGCGTTTTGTTACGATGTAAATGTCACCTGAAACCGGATGTACGAGAAGCGCTTCGGAATCGTGCTTTGCGTCCGGATATATGAATTTCAACACTTCGACATTTTCTGTCTCAAGCGGCTTTTTTCCCCCGGAATTTTTCGCATCATCGTTTATCTGCGGTTCCTTAACACGATAGACCAAGCGATATTCCCGCTTTCGTTCGTTATCCCCGATCTCGCCGATGTAAACGAAGCATTCGCCGGCTTCATTCTTGTATGCCGCTATGTCTTCCCAATCGACGTTCGTGGCGCCTTTCACTTTCCAAACGCCGAGGTGTTTTCCCGTTGTGGAAACCGCATAAATAAGAGCCTCGTCACCCGAATCGTTATGCGTCCAAAGCACGTCCGCCTGGCATTTCGACGCGGCAAGACCGCTGCTTTCCTTTAGCTCCGCCGATTCAAGATTGCCGACGACCCGAGGCGCTTCGTATCTTGATTCGGTCTGATCGAATGCAGCGCCGTTACGGTCGGTCGCGGTCGTGTTGCCGCAAGCCGAAAACAGCGAGCAAACGAGAGCGGCTAAAATGACAAAAATGCTAAATTTCGCTATAGTTCTCTTCGGCATACGCTTATACTCTTACATTGTAACGCACCACCAAACGGAGAAGTTCAAAACATTCTGTCTAATTTTGTCGTAGGGATAACTGAATGATCGTTGGAACGGAATGGCTGGTCGAAGCCGCAGGCTGTAATGCTGATAAGTTACGCGATGAGGCTACACTGCGCGCGGTTTTCGCTCGTGTCGTCAACGATCTCGGCCTGAAAGTTATCGATGAGATCTGGCACAAATTTCCCGGCGAAGGCGGCGTTACCGGACTCGCCGCATTGACCGAATCGCACCTTGCCTGTCACACGTATCCCGAACACCAAACGGCCACCTTCAATTTATACTGCTGCCGCTCGCGTCCGGAATGGGATTGGGAGGCAAATCTGAAAAATGTTCTTGATGCCGAAACTGTTGTGGTTACACGCATCGAACGCGGACAGGAAATTACGTCAAATCAACAATCAATAATCCAAAATCTAAAATCGCAATCTGCCGGAGGTAACGCATGAGCGTGCTTGCGGCAAATTGTCCTTCGTGCGCCGGGCCGATCGAGTTCAAAGCCGGTTCGACAATAGTTCTCGTCTGTCCCTATTGCCGTTCTGCCGTTGCTCGAACCGACCGCGGTTTAAGCGATCTGGGAAAAGTTGCCGAGATCGCCGAATCGCAATCGCCGCTGAAATTGGGGCTAAAAGGAATCTTTAACGGCAACAGATTCGAATTGACCGGGCGGGCACAACTTCGTCACGAATTGGGTGGATTCTGGGACGAATGGTACGCCACGTTTTCGAACGGCTGGGTCGGTTGGCTTGCCGAAGCACAAGGACGGTTTTATCTCACATTTTTTCAGCCGCTGCCTGCCGAAACATCTCTTCCGACGTTCGAACAGCTACAGATCGGCCAGCCTATCTCTGAGATTCCCGGTCCGACGACGCTGCAAGTGACAGAAAAAGGTACGGCAATGTCGGTTGCCGCCGAGGGTGAAATACCTTATCAGTTGGTTCCGAACGAGCAAAGCCGCTACGCCGACCTGACCGGGCGCGACAACGCCTTCGGCACGATCGATTACAGCATGAACCCGCCTTGGGTTTTTGTCGGGCAGCAGGTTTCGCTCACGGACATCGGACTCGCGGACGCTCGGCCAGTTCAGCGCGAAGCGCGGCGGACCACTGCCGCATCGATGGGTTGTCCGAACTGCGGCGGGCCGCTTGCTCTCGTCGCTCCGGATAAAACTGAGCGAGTGACCTGCCCAAACTGTAATTCGCTGCTCGACGTCAATCAGGGAAATCTTTCATATCTTCGTGCTTTGACGCCGACACAGGCGGATCAGAATTTCGTTCTTCCGGTCGGAGCCGAAGGAACTTTTCCAGGCGATGTAAAGTTCAGGATCATCGGCGCGGTCGTCAGAAGCGTCGAGATAGATTCGGTGCATTACTATTGGCACGAATACCTGCTTTACAACCCGATGATCGGTTTTCGTTGGCTGGTTCATTCGGATAATCACTGGAATTTTGTCGAGCCGGTAAATCCCGCGGAGGTCGAGCAAACGGGAATTTTCGTCTCCGGCACGACCGTCAAGTACAACGGAAAAACCTACAAGATCTTTCAGGACGCCAATGCCGTCGTCGAATATGTAAAAGGTGAATTTTATTGGCGCGTCGAACAGGGCGAAACCGTCCGAGCTTTAGATTACATTGCGGCACCTGTGATGCTTTCACAGGAAAGTTCGGCCAGTGAAGTCAACTGGTCTGCCGGTGTTTACATGACGAACGCCGAGGTAGAAAAAGCATTCGGCATTACCGATCTGCCAAAGCCGTGGTCGGTAGGGCCGAACCAACCGTTCACCGGTTCGTTTTATTACACGTGGGGTTTGCTGCCGCTTTTTCTGCTGCTTGTGGTGGCGATATTCATGATCCCGATCGCGGGGCTGACAAGCATGGTTCATTCGGAAACGCTTACGCTTCAGCCTACGGCAAACCCGGCCGTGCCGCAGGTTGTATTCAGCAAACCATTTGAATTGAAGGGAAACCGAAACGTAAGGATCACTGCTTCCGCAGCGGTAAACAACGCCGCCGCCGATCTGGATGTAGATCTTGTCAACGAACAAAGCCAGGAAGTCGAGTCCGTTAATATCCCGGTCTCGTATTATCAAGGCGTGGAAGACGGTGAAAGCTGGACGGAAGGCAGTCAAAACAGTGATGCGACGCTGTCGTCTTTGCCTGCCGGTAAGTACACGCTTCGCGTTGAAGGAACTTTGGAAAATGTACAACAGCCACTGCCGGTTTCCGTAAAGGTCGAGCAGAACGTGAGTCGCGGTGTTAATTTCTGCTGCGCGCTGATAGTTCTTATTATCGTTCCGGTGGTCGGCCTATTTAGAAAACTAACGTTTGAATCCGCCCGATGGAAGGACAGCATGTTCGGGTCTAGCTCGTCGGGCGAATCGGACGATTCGGAATAAAAGTATGCTAAAAAAACTCTATCTTGGTTTTGGAATGATCGTGCTGCTTGCTTATTCGGCCTCGGCCTGGTTCGGCTGGGAATTGGCAAATTCCGGCAGCCGGTCGCGTCTCGGCGTGCCGTTTATTTACACAGGATTTCGTGGAGGAAAATAAATGTTGATGAATATTCTTGTTCCTAACGCGTTCGGCTTTGTCGTCAAGATCGAGGCGCTCACAGAAACGCTGGTGACGACGTTGATCTTTGTCGTGCTAGGGCTGGTTTTCTTTACGTTCGCGTACTTTGTCCTGAGCCGCGTTTTCCATCTTCACAAAGAGATCGAAGAAGATCAGAACACGGCGCTCGGCATTGTGATCGGTTCGATCATGATCGGTCTTGCGATCATAATTGCAGCGGCTATTCAAGGCTAGCTTGAAACGCAAAACGGACAGTGGAAAATGGAGAATGACAGCCGTTTTATTCATTTTTCATTTTACGTTTTCCATTGTCCGTTGATATGAAACGAACCCCGCTACTATTCCTCAACGTCATCATCATTGCTACCTGCGGCTTGATATATGAGCTGCTTGCCGGAACTCTTTCCAGCTATGTCCTCGGCGATTCGGTAACGCAATTTTCCCTTATCATCGGCATCTATCTTTTCGCAATGGGTGTCGGGTCGTGGCTGTCTCGATACGTCGAGAAAAACGTCGCTGAAAAGTTCATCGACATCGAGCTCGCAGTCGCCGTCATTGGCGGTTTTTCGGCACCGCTTCTTTTCCTAACGTTCGCCTACGTTTCGTATTTCGGCATCGTTCTTTACTCGATGGTGTTTGTCATCGGAACGCTCGTTGGGTTGGAAATTCCGCTCTTGATGCGAATATTGAAAGACGAACTCGATTTCAAAGAACTTGTCTCTCGCGTGCTTGCGCTTGATTACGTCGGCGCGCTCGTCGCGTCTCTCCTGTTTCCGATATTTCTTGTCCCAAAACTCGGACTTAATCGAACTTCACTTCTTTTTGGGATGCTCAACGCCGGTGTTGGCTTATGGGCGACGTGGCTGCTGGAGCCGCTGATCGCAAATCGCAAACTCACAGTCTTGCGCGTCAAAGGTTTCGTCATCATCGTTCTGCTTGGAATTGCACTCATCAAAGCCGACAGCCTGACGACGCTCGCGGAAGACGGGCTTTTCACCGACAACATTGTCTACGCAAAAAGCTCGCCGTACCAACGCATCGTCGTCACAAAAGGAAAAACCGGCCATGCGCTTTTTCTGAACGGCAATCTTCAATTCAATTCGTTTGACGAGTACCGCTATCACGAAGCTCTCGTGCATCCGGCTTTTGCCGCTTTTCAAGGAGAGCCAAAACGGGTGCTGGTCTTAGGCGGTGGAGACGGCCTCGCTCTTCGCGAAATTTTGAAATACAAATCTGTCGATACTGTACACCTTGTCGATCTCGACCCGATGATGACCGGCCTTTCGAAAGCCCTGCCGGCACTAGCCGAGTTGAATCAAAATGCATACGACGATCCGCGCGTTTCCGTTACAAACGGCGATGCGTTCGTCTGGTTGGACAGCAACGAGATCGAACCGTTCGACATTGCTATTATCGATTTTCCCGACCCGAACAATTTCGCGCTTGGCAAACTCTATACGACGCTCTTCTACAACTTGCTCAAGCAAAAACTCAAACCCGATTCAGCCATTGTTATACAATGCACATCGCCTCTTATCGCCCGTAAATCATATTGGTCCATCATCAAAACGCTCGAATCCGTTGGGTTCGAGGTGAAGCCATTTCAAACTACCGTGCCGACATTCGGCGTCTGGGGTTATGCACTTGTAAAACTTCAACCTTTCGAAACGCCCGCAAAACCGGCTTCTGATGTCGAACTCAAATTCCTGAACGAAACATCGTTTGCTGCAATGTTCGATTTTCCAAAAGACATGCTGCTGCCCGATGAGGAGATCGAGATAAATCGACTTGATAATCAGGCATTGGTACGGTACTACGAAGCCGAATGGCGAAAATTTGAATGATCTCCGGACAAACTGAAAAGTGAATCTTACAAGACGCGAATTATTAACAGCATTCCTTGGCGCGCCGCTTGCGATGTCGGCATGCCGGAAAAATTCGTCGCGTTCGTTTCCCGATGGCGAGATCGTCGGGCAGAGCGCGACGCTTGGACATGTATTAAGAGAGAATCGCAGCTTTGATGTTCCGCAGGATAATTGGAAGACAG
>JBQTJB010000051.1:0-1595 GCA_052387555.1 Blastocatellia bacterium
TGTCAAGTTCTTTTTCTTCCGTAAGCTCAAAGCCATTAAGAAAATCTGTTGGCATAAACACATCGGCATCTTCGACGGCCAATGGCGCCTCCGTAACAATCCATTGATCCGTCACATCAGCAAATTCTCGGTATGTCTTTGAGCCGCCGATCACAAAAAGATCACATTTCAGATATTTTGCGAGGTCGATGGCTTCTTTTTCGCTGCGCAAAAAAATGAGATTGTCGGCCATATCTATCTGGGCTGAACGGCTAAGGACGATGTTGAGGCGATTTGGAAGCGGCTTGCCAATCGACCTCCAGGTGTTCGAACCCATTACTATGGCGTGACCCGTCGTCGTTTCCTTAAAGTGTCTGAGGTCGGCCGAGTAATGCCACGGCAGTTTACCGTCTTTGCCGATGGCATAGTTTTCAGCGATTGCGACGATGCCTATTATTGCCATACAAATACCAACTTTTAATTATCAACCGTCAATTTTCAATTGAACTGCAAAACTAAACCATTTGGGCTCCAGTTATAGATTCACAATTAGCGGTTAATAATTTCGCCTTTATAGACCGTAATTTCCGAACCGCTTGCAAGCAAGACAGAATATGGTTTTTTGTTATTGAGAAAAGCATATTCGGAACCATAATTTGCCCCGAAATCTAAATCGATGTGTTCATTCTCTACGGCAAATAATTCCCACTGCGGGTGTTCGACCTTGTATTCATCGGTTCGGTTTTTACTTCGTTGAGTATAGCCCCAATAGTGTTCGATGATGAATTCTCCGTGCGAACCAGCGAGCGGGACACCGAGGCTTTCTCCACGCCTTACGCTAAGCGTGTTCGTGCAATTGCCTTTTTCCCAGGTATATCGCACGTTTTCTTCGTCGCGAAAATTCGACATCTTCCATCTCTCGTACGGCTCACCGTATAACGTCCGCGCAACGGCGGCAATTGCGAAACGTGGAACTATTTCCTTTATAAAAACGACTCCGCGGCGGACTCCATCTTTAGTCTCGCGACGCACATAGAACCGCAGATTCACCTCTTCGAAATTAACATGAAACGGGATCAAAAAATCCATCACGCGGGTGTCCAGAAACATAAACCCGACCAGACTGACGAAACACCTGCCATCGTGAAAGTCGAGCGTCGTGCCAATAGGTATGCGCGAGACTAAAATCGCCGGATCGACCTCGTAGTTCGCCATTATCAGATCTTTCCATTTTGCCGTCAAAAACTTTCGCATAGATGTCCGTCACTGTTTACAAGATCATCCTTTTATCCCCGGCTCGGACGGTTACTTTTTCACGGTCGAAGTATTCCAATAATGGTATCGCGTACTTTCGTGAAACGCCCGCAATTTCTTTGAATGCAGGCACGTCGATTAACCGGTCGATGCTGTTCGACGCAAATGTTTTGATCTTCACGGTCAGTGAATCAATGGTCGATACTGCAAAATAAAATTCTTCCGATACTTTAACAATCTCGCGGGAATTTACGAGCAATTTGAAAACCTTTCGCACTTTTTCATTAGCCAAGCTAGTGTTTGCAGAAGACATCGAAAGCAGTTCTTCGAGTTTTGGCACTTCCAGTCCTGCATCGGACAAA
>JBQTJB010000052.1:0-14367 GCA_052387555.1 Blastocatellia bacterium
GCCGATTGAAAAGTGGCAGCAGGTTCTGGACGTAAATCTGACAGGGTGTTTCCTCTTCGCACAGGCAGCGGGTCGCGAAATGCTAAAGAACAACAGAGGTTCGATAATTAATATTGCGTCCATTGCCGGCTTAACATCTTCTGCGAACGGGCCGTTTTATGCCGGTTATGTTGCCAGCAAGGCGGGCTTGATCGGCCTTACTCGTGAGCTCGCCGCAAGCTGGGGACGAAAAGGCATTCGCGTGAACGCAATTGCCCCGGGTTTTTTTCACTCGCGGTTGGCCGATTCGGTCATCGACATTTATGAACGGTCGATTCAGGAAAATAATGTGATTCCGCGAGTAGGAAACGAAGGCGAATTAAAGGGCGTGGCTGTTTTTTTGGCATCGGATGCGTCAAGCTATATCACGGGACAGACGATTGCCGTAGACGGCGGAATGACGGTGTGACCGTGAGAGCAAGCATTTTTGCTCACTCTTTGTACCAAGCGAAAATTATGGAATTGACACCAGAATTATCGACGATTTCAGTACTGTTGATCGGCTTTGTGCTCGGCTTGCAGCACGCAATCGAATCCGACCATTTGGCGGCCGTTTCAGCGATAGTCAGCGAAAAGAAAAGTTTGTTTTCAGCGTCGATAGTCGGTGGGTTTTGGGGTCTCGGGCATTCTATCTCTCTTTTTATTGTCGGTGCTCTCGTTATTTTTCTTAAGCTGCAAATATCAGAAACGACCGAGGCTCGGCTCGAAGCGATCGTCGGAGGAATGCTCATTCTGCTCGGCATAAACGCTCTTCGTAAATTATTCACCGCCAAAGAGGTACACGCCCACGCCCACGAACACGGAACCCGTGAACACGTGCACATTCACAGCCATGACAAAGAAGATGAAACGACGCACCACCGGTTCAGCCCGCGATCTATTCTGATCGGGATGGTTCACGGCCTTGCGGGAAGCGCAGCGTTGATGCTGCTTGTCGTTCCGACGATCTCATCGCCAATAGTTGCTCTTTCCTACATACTGATTTTTGGCGTCGGTTCGATAGGGGGAATGATGGCGATGAGTTTTCTGATCGGCCTGCCGCTGCATTTTACAGCCCAGCGATTCAACTTTCTGAATAAGGGAATTCGGTTATGCGCGGGAGTTTTTAGTTTGTGCCTGGGGGCATTTATCGTTTACGAAAAGCTGCTGCAAAGTTAGTTCGTACGACAGACTGCCAAGTTTTTCGATCCGCACAACCATTGGAAACTAAAATGAACAGGCTAGACAGTCTGTTCTACTTTGTAAACACAAACTCACCGAATTTTTCCGGCACATGAAAGCTGGGCACTTCCGTCATTGTCGGCTGCCATGCAAGGTAGCCGCGATCCGGGTCTTTCCCGATACATCGAAAGAGATTTCCTAACCAGACATCACCCGCTTTCGGAGTTTTCCCGAAAGCATTCCAGGGGATCTTGACAGCCATCACAACTCTGTCCTTTTCGATCTTGGCGGCGGATTCCATTCCCGATACGTAATCCCAATCGGTATCACGTTTGCCTGAAGTCAGGTCGATTGCAAGATCGATCCATTCGCCGTTTGGTGCAACTTCAAACTCGAAATATTTTCTCGGTTCAGATGTATTAGGGGCAATAAATATCTCACACACATCGCGATCCCAAAGGCCGAGCATTTTTGACTTCAGGTTAGGTCTGTCGCTTACAACCAGAGGTTCGGATTGATTTGCTACGAAGCGAACGTAAAGCGCGGTGTCCGACCAAAGCAGATCCGCTTCGAAATGCCGCCCTGCTGGAGCCGTTTTTCCTGACCAGTATTTGTCAATGGTCATTGTGTCAGCTTTTTCCCAGGATTTGTTTGCTAGTTCGGAGACGGGGAAATCAGTAGAAGTATGAGCGATTCGAAATTGCGAGGATTTGCTCATTTTAGATTGAGCGCCGCACATCAGCGACGCCGACAGGAATACGGCTGCAAACAAAAGAATTCGGCTTGCATACAACACGCGACGATTAAACGTCAAAATGCGCAAAATAACAAACCGAAGCCATTACGAACCTGTATTCAAGACCGTTTTAAACGCCATTTTGGCGAGCTTCCATGTGCGATCCCAATCGATCTTGCCGCCTTCGTCTCGTCCCATCAGTTTAGCGACAAACATCTTGCGGAAGTCCTTCCCTTCGCGCCGGAGCATAAATTCCTTCGCGTAAGGCTTTGCAGTTTCGAAGAAATTGAACTCCGGATCGGTAACGATGCCGATTCCTTCGAGTGTCATCAGAGCACGCATTATGTAAGTGAAATTCGACGGAAGCCGAAACGGATAATCGTACATCACGTCCGCAAGGTCGTACGTAAGCTCCTTGAAATTCACGTCCTTGAGTTTCAGATTTAGATGAAATTCGAACATCTTTTCAACGACGGGACGAACCGATTTAGCATCGGTTCCCGGCTTGAGGAAATCAAGTTCGATCAGATCCTGGGCGATGCCGGCCGGATCTTTTCCGACTACGTGAAAAAACGCGTCGATCATTTTTGCCTGCAGCTCCGGCGTTATTCGCCCGACCATCCCGAAATCGAAAAACGCCAACCGGCCGTCCGGCATCACAAGCAAATTTCCAGGATGCGGGTCGGCGTGAAAAAAACCATCTTCGAGAAGCTGTTTGAGGTAAGTCTTTATCAATAAACGATTTACCTTTTCCGGCGAAATGTTCAACCGTTGTTGCTGTTCAAGATCGGTGACCTTGGTGCCGTGGATAAACTCCATCGTCAACACTTTCGAAGTGGTTGCGTTCCAATAGATTTTCGGGACGTGGATGTTCGACCAATTCTTGAAACTATCACGAAATTGCTCTGCATTCCGTCCCTCGGCCGCATAGTCCATTTCCTCGTGAATAGTTTCGTTGAATTCACGAAGCATTCCTGACCAATCAGCGTTTTCATTTAGCTGGGGGAAACGCTCGGCAAAGTCTGCGACTTTCCTAAGTATTTTCAGATCGCCTTTGATGGTTGCTTCAAGGTTGGGCCGCTGCACCTTTACAGCGACTTCGTCGCCCGAATGAAGAAGAGCTCGATAAACCTGTCCCAAAGAAGCAGCCGCAACAGGTTCGAGTTCGAACTCCCTGTAGACTTCGTTGATCTTTCGTCCGAGTTCCTTTTCTATGCGTGCAAACGCGATCTCGTTGGCGAACGGAGGAACATTGTCCTGCAATTCGCCAAGTGCGACGACGAAAGGCAGCGGAAGAAGATCGGCCCGCGTTCCCAGCGATTGCCCTATCTTTATGAATGTCGGCCCAAGCTCGATGAGTTTTTCCTTAAGCCAAACGGCTTGCTTCTCCTGATTCAATTCGCGGTTTGTTTCGCTTCCGAGAAAAAAACGGCGAAGCAGCAGCATAAAACCATGCAGGAACCAGAGTCTAACACCATAAAGCTTTTCGCCTAGAACGGCCGCACGCGTAAGGCGTTCTGCGGTCTTCAGGCGTTCTTTTGCATGGCGCACCTGCGCTTTCCTATGCATCTCGTACTGGTCCAGATAGAGATACAACGCAAGTTTTCCTATAACTGCCGAAACGTGAAGGATGCGAATATAGCCGCGAACACCGGTATATTTCCTCTCAATTTCTGATTCTTTCGCCGTCAAAAACTTCTCCTCGGCGAGGAGTTGTTCGTTAGTTACAAACTTTGCAATCGGCAACTGTTCCGTCGGAACCAGCGCTCGCTGTCCGTTGCCGTTCTTGATGCCCTGATCGGGCAATACTGCCAACCCTTGCTTTTCTGAAAAATCACTCATCATCACTTGCTCTGGTCGCCGACTTCGATCTCCTGCACAAATTGCAAAATGTAACCATTATTATCGTACACCGCAAACTCTCGCATGCCGTACGGAAAGTCTTCGATGTCGTAGCAAACGAGGGCTTTGTCCTTCAATTTTATCCATAGAGAATCAACGTCATCGGTGTTGAAATAGAGCGAGCCGTAAAACCGATCCTTTCGTACGGCGCATGCTCATTCGGGTGCGTAAGCATTATCGAGATATCGTCTATCGAGAGCGTCGCCCTTCCCCAGTCCTCATTAAACGCGCCGCATGTAAACCCAAGCACGTCTGTGTAAAAATCTACGGACCCGCGTAAATCCTCGGTCCACATCATTGGTTTGAGTTCGGTGATTCTCAAAGTTTCTCCTGCAGAATATCGAACGATTCGCAATGTTCCGGTTTGAAAACGCTAAAATGTCGGCGATCAACAGTGAGTATCTTCGTGATATTTAATCGTTCCGCCATCGCGAAAATGCAGGCATCAACGAAGTCGATATTTGCGTCATTGTATTTGCGCAGAATGACTGCCGTCCGAGCGTAGTCGGCAGCGATTGGAGTTTCGAGGGCGAAAAGCGATGAAGAGAGACTTTCGGCAAACACCGCCAAACTATCAACTCCGCGGTTCTTCAGAATGAGATACGCGGTTTCGGTAATTACCGGAATGGGAAAGATGACTTGTTTTCTTATTTGGCCCGCAACTGATGCCACACGGGAGTAATGCTCGTCCGAGCTGTCAATCGACACGTACCAGAAACCGGTGTCCGTTAAGTATGACATTTACTTGCCGCCCCACCCACAAGGCATCTTAATATCCTCTCGGAGACTTTCCTTATAACGGGTTGAAGTATCGGTCTTGCCACTGGAAAACATGCCGATGAAAGGTTCGAATGGGTTCTTAAACTCTTGTTCTACTGGATTATTTCCGTTTTCGGGAAAATGATCATCCCATACTTCCTCAACAAGATCGCTGACTACCTTTTCTGCGTTCTGCCCCGACTTTGCAGCTTGGCGCCGAATATTCTCTTCGGTTTTCTCTGATACTTTTATCGTGATACTCATACAACCACCTCACAGCAAATCTAACATATTCCTTACGCCTTCGTGCCGAAAATAGTTCAATGCACGAGCAGAGTCCTTTTCGATCTGTGCCTTTAACTCGTCTATTCCGTTAAATTTACGCTCGTCTCGTATCCGGTGGAGAAAGCGGACGCGAAGAACGTCGCCGTAAAGGTCGCCATCGAAATCGAAAAGGTAAGATTCGATCGACGGCTCGGCGTCATTTTCAAATGTCGGACGGACGCCGATGTTTGTGATACTGCGGCGCCACGTTCCTTCGACCAACGTTGCGGTCGCGTAAACCCCGTAGCGCGGGATAACCCGGTTGTGCGGTTTAAGGTTCGCCGTCGGGAAGCCGATCGTGTGGCCGCGACGGTTTCCGCGAATAATGACGCCCTCGACGCCATACGGCCGCCCAAGCATTCGGCGGGCGAGATTTATTCTCCCCTCGGAAAGCAGATGGCGTATCTTTGACGAGCTGATCCGATGCCCGCGAAGTCTAACCTCGGGTACCTCATCAGCGATGAACCCGAGATTGCCTCCCATTTTTTGAAGAAGCGCGATGTTACCGCCGCGATTTTTACCAAAAGCGAAATCTTTGCCAAGATGTACCTCTACCGCGTGAAGGCGGTCGCGGATAATTCCCGAAATAAAATCTTCCGCCGGTTGCGAGGCAAAATCTCGACCAAATGGGATAACAATAGCTTGTTCAATGCCAAGCACTTCGAAATTTGCGAGTCGCTGATCGAGGGTTTGCAGCAGCGGCGGAGCCGATTCTGGGTGTAGGACCGCGCGTGGATGTGGGTCGAAAGTTACTGCCGTTGGAACTGCCCCAACCGTTTTTGCACGCTCTGCGACTGTTTTCATTATTCGCTGATGGCCGAGATGCAGCCCGTCGAAGACGCCAAGCGTAAGTACCGTCGGGCGCACGATATTAGCATTTTCTGTACCGTGAAAAATCTTCATCAATTACAGATGGTATTTTAGAGCAAATATTAACGCAATGAGTAGCTTGCGAAGCATTACTGCTTCCGAAACTTTGCGGAAAGATTCAGCATTTCGAATTCGGTCAAAATACGATATGCAGGCCGATAGGCAGCGGCGAATCTCTCGCTATGGTGAACTGCCGGATAGTCTTTTACGCGCGTTTGTTCGTCAAGAGTTGTCCAATCTTTATGCTTCAATTTTCCGATCGAACGACTGGCCAGTCGTGTTCCAAGCTCATTCCAAGCGGCTGCAAAATCAGCAGTTTCGCCTCGATACTGACTGGTGCTGTTCAGAAAGGCGGACAACAGATCGTCCGGGTTTCCGGCGTTTGCCTTGAAAGAACGCAGATTCAAGCGCCCAATCGAGCCGTCGGGGCATAAAGGCTCCCACATCAATTCTTTACGTTCGGCGAGATCAAGACCCGACCATTCGCGTTCGAGTCATTTTCGGGCGCTGTCGGCATCCGGTGCGGCATGTTCGCCGCCGCGCGTCGCTTGGTGCAGCCATTTATACGCGTCCTGCATTTCCATTTTCGAATCCGCCTTCCAATGTGGAACTGCAAAATCCAGAAGCGCAGTCGGCGAGCATGCAAGAAATAGACAAATTCCAAGAAATGACATTACTTCGATCCTATTTTTTCTATCCAATTTTAGACATGGAGTTCTCCGCAAAAAACTCGTTTTCCATTTCTTTAATTACCGCCCCGATCTGTTTGACCGCTCCGATACTCGCCTGTTTTTTTGATGGGCCGTCCACCCTTGGCGTGATCAATTTCAACCGCATTTGAAAACGCGATCCTTTCGGCGGGTAATTTGAGAACGAATCCTGAAGCGGGCTTCGCAGATAGACGCAAAGCACCTTTGCATTTTCAAGCGACGTAAGAATTTTTCCCGTTCCGAACCGCAGGCGGTCAATATCAAATCTTCCGCTGCGGCTTCGCTGGCCTTCGGGAAAGATAAGGACTACGTTACCTTTTGCGAGCAAATATCTGCACAAATTCAGCACCGAATTTTTATGCGCGGGCGAACCTTTCCGGTCGATAAATATGCATTTTGTTAAGTAAAGTATTGCATGGTAGTGAAGTTTTTTCTTAAAGAAATCGCCTGCCGGAACATTCCACGTAAATGCCCTGTAATTAAAGAGATACCAAAAATTAGATGCAAGCGCCCAAATGATCAACGCCGAATCGATAAACGTAAGATGATTTGCGCAAATTATCAAAGGCGTTTCATCGCGTTCCTTCTGTTTCCAGATCTCCTGAAACTCGCGTCGGATCGCCGCCATATTTTTTATGCGGTAGCCGCGAACATATTTCATTAAAAGTATTAAAACGCCGCCGACGGGAATCAGCAAAATCCGGCAAATCGTCACCTGAAGCCGTGCTTTTTCAATCTGCCATTGCGGCGGATCGTCAACGCAGCTGGTCAGCTTTGCGTTTTTGATCAATTCGATTAGTCTTTCGGCTCTCTGCATCGGTTAACTCAAATTCTGATTTCCAACCCCAAAAACGTTCTTCGGATCAAGACTGCTTTTTATATCCTGCTTCCATTTCAGAGCGGCCCCAGACATTATTTCTGGCAGAAATTCCTGTCTGATCTTCCCGATGCCGTGATGATGCGAGAGCGAACCACCCGAACGCAGAATCTCAGCACGGGCTATGTTTTCGAGTTCGAGATAGACGTGCGAAGGGTTTTCGACGCCCTTGTAATAAAAGCCGAAGTAAAAATAGATCGCTACCCCCGTGCGGTAAACCTGCGTAATTCGGGACGTTACGAACGGCTTTCCCGGAAGCCCGCGTTTCTCGAATTCTTCACGCAAAACCTTTTTTACATTCTCGCAGATCTTCAAAGCATCGCTCCAGGCGCAAGACGTTTCGAAAGATTCCGCGATTATGTAGTAATTCATCAAAAAATCGCGAATGTAGGCAATGCTGTAAGTTAGCTGATAACCACGCCGTCCGTTTTCGCCGCCGGCCTTCATGCCGCCGTGTTTTGCCGCTATGCGGTAAACATCCCGTTGCTGCTGCGCAACTTCATTTTTCGTGCCTTCAAACACGAGCGTCAACGCTACCATTTTGTAAGGATCGAAACCTTTTATTTTCGTCACGAAAAATTTCTCTAAACGGCTTTTCCAAACCTTAAGCCCGGAAGACGCCGGTTTGAGCGCCAGGCCGAACTGAAACTGCAGGTTATCCACAAGGCGGACGCTGGCCGGCGGCGTCGACGTGTGCGCAAGCTCGTGCATAAACGCATAACCATCCTCATAACTCGGAAACAGCACCGAACCGTATTCCTGAGACTCGGGCAGCGGAAAAAGTTTGACGATCGCGAACGTAATAATTCCAAGCGTGCCTTCGGAACCAAAGATCAGACTGCGAAGATCGGACCCGACCGATTCGCGCGGCGCGATTGTGGTTCGCTCGAGCTTGCCGTCGGCGGTTGCGACGGTGATGTCGACAACGATGTCTTCGATATTTCCGTATTTGTTTTTTTTCATCCCGCTGGCGTTCGTGGCAACCCAGCCGCCGAGCGTCGAAAATTCCACGCTGTCAGGCTCGTGCCCCATCGAAACACCGTACTCAGCAAGCTGCGACATGATGTGGCGGCCAACCGCACCGGCTTCGATGCAGGCCATCATATTTTCTTTATCTATCCAGCGGATGCGATTCATTCGACGCATATCGACAGAAACGATCATTCGCTTTTCGTTGTCGCGGCAGCGAAGCGCGTCGGTTACGTTTGTGCCGCCGCCAAACGGTATCAGGACTACATCGTGCTGCTTCGCCGCCGAGATCAACGCAGCCACCTGATCTTCACTTTCTGGATAAACAATCAGATCGGGAATGCGGCCGAGCTTTTTATGCTTGATTACAAACATTTCTTCCTGCGTGTGGCCGTGGCCGTGGCGAAGTCGACTTTCACCGTCCGCGTCGATTTGTTTTTCATCAAGAAAGACGCGGATCGCTTTAGAAAAAGCGGCAGATTCGACCGGTTCGGGGATAAATGTCGGATATGAATTGGAATGAACGTCTTTTGGATCAAGATCGACGTCAAGCGTTTCGCGAATCCACGGCAGAAGGCGCGGCAGTTCCTGTCCGCTTAGTTCATATCGGCTGCCGGTGATGGTAACTACGCCGTTCTCGTTTATTGCGAAACTTGTATCGCGAAAGCCCCAATTTTCAAAGCTCTCGGCCTCATCAGCGCCGATCGTGACAGGCTCTGGATATATCAGTGTGTCTTTATTCATTGAAAGCGCGGCAAACCCATGAAGATTGAATCTTAGGTTAATCAATTAGCTAATTATTAACTATTTTGCTGTCCGATGCTTGAACGTTCCTGCTACTTCAGGAACGAGGTTAAACTGCTTTCCTTTATCAATGCGGAAGGCGTGATGCCGAGCATTCCGCGAAATGTCCGCGTCAAGTGTGCCGAATCCGCGAAACCGGCGGCGTGGGCCGTTTCGGTCAATGATCCTCCGCGGGCGAGGAGATGAATCGCATCCCGAAGACGAAGCCAAAGAAGATATCGGCGAACCGGAACGCGAACGTTCTCGGTAAACAGGTGCGAAAAGCGGCTTTCGGAAAGCTCGACTCCGGCGGCGATCTCTTTTACCGAAACGCCAATCTCACGGCCTGAACGTATCCAATTTATGCTTTGCGCAACACGGCTGTCGATAGACGGGTTTGAAACAGGTTCATTTTCGGTAATTGCTTCGATCATTTGACGGCAAATGTCCTCGCTCGAATCAGAGAGGCTAGTCTTCCGCTCGAGATCGGCAAAGATTGAGCGGACATTCGAAACTATCCGAGAAGAAAGTCGGGTGATGCCTTGCCGAGAGATCGTCGGGATCAAAGGCTGGGCGAGTGTGGCCTCAGGGACAAGAACCAGCATCGCCATCCGGTTATGCCGACCGCCGATAGCATGCGGCTGGCCGGGTGAAATGATCGCCGAGTCGTATTCTGTCCAACTCTCCTCATTGGCTTTACGAAGAAAAAAATTTCTGTCCAGCGCTATGCAAACCTTTATCGCGGGAGATTCGTGCAGGCTGGCTTCCGCCGCAAGTCCGAGAAAAATAGCTTGTTCATCCCAAAGCAAAACGTTTCCGCGCCAGTTGGTTTCCTGCGTCGGGGTATTGTCTTTTGAAGAGCGCATAACATCGGGAGAACGGAGCATAATTCGGCGAAACTAAACTTCGCCAAGGTGTTTGCCCGGTACCAGATAGTTTTGCACATAATCGGTCACGCCAGCATCGAGCGTAGTGATTTCATTCGCGTAACCGGTTTGTCTAATGCGAGTGATGTCGGCCTGCGTGTGATATTGGTATTTGTCGCGAAGGATCACTGGCATGTCGATGTACTCGATGTTCGGCTCACGGTCGAGTGCTTTGAAAATTGCTGCCGCGAGCGCGTTCCACGTGTGCATCTTGCCCGACCCGACATTGAACAAGCCGCCGATTTTGTTCTCCAAAAAATGCAGCGTCATCTCAACCGCATCTTTTACATAAACAAAATCGCGGCCAAATTCGCCATCGTCATAGTCATGATTCGCACTTTTGAATAGCTGCAGTTTACCTGTTTCGTTTATCTGTCTGAACGCCTTGTTCACCAGCGAACGCATATCACCCTTGTGATTCTCGTTCGGCCCGAAGACGTTGAAATATTTTAGCCCGACTATTTTGTCGAACATACCGCTCGCCGCCGCGTATTTGTCAAAAAGATGCTTCGACTCGCCATATAGATTAAGCGGACGAAGTTTGTCTAAGTTCTCGATGCCGTCCGCCATGCCCGCCGAACCGTCGCCGTACGTCGCCGCCGACGAAGCGTAAATAAATCGAATGTCATTCGCAACGGCAAACTCGGCGAGATCGAACGTGTACTGATAATTGTTCCGCATCATGTATCCACGGTCCGTCGCAGTCGTCGATGAACACGCCCCCATATGAATGATCGCGTCAGTCTCTCTGAAATCGCCAAGTCGCCCGATGAATTCATCCGCATCAACAAACTCAGCAAACTCGAGCGGCGCTAAGTTCCTTTCTTTAGCAACATCATCCCGCCGATCGACGACAACAATATCCTCACGCCCAAGCTCATTCAGCCGCCAGACAATAGCGCTCCCGATAAACCCCGAACCGCCTGTAACAATTATCTTCATAACGAACAATTACGGTATATAATACCCGTAACATGAACGACCAGGAATTGCTAAAACGAATATCGCTTAATCCAAAAGTCCTTGCAGGCAAGCCCGTCATCAAAGGCACCCGTCTTTCTGTAGAGTTCATATTGAATCTTCTTGCCCACGGAGCTACAACCGCGGAAATCCTTGATGAATACAAGGGTCTTACACCGGATGACATCCGGGCTTGCCTGCTCTTTGCCGGCGAGTCTTTGAGCCGTACTGACTTCATGCCGCTGATCGTGGAGCCTGCCTAAGTGCGTTTTCTCGTCGATGAATGTACCGGTCCGGCTGTTGCCGAATGGCTGAATGGTCTCGGGCACCAGGTATTTTGGTTTTCGATAAAGCTGCCGGAATGGCCGATAAAGACGTGTTGTCGAAGGCTTTCTCGGGAAACAGGATCCTGATCACTAACAACAAAGACTTTGGCGAGATGATCTTTCGGGAACGCCGCCAGCATAAAGGTGTGGTCTTCCTCAGACTCGCCAACGAAGGCTCCGCCAACAAAATTGACGTCTTACGGAATGTTCTAGAGAATTACTCGGATAAGTTGCCCGGCCAGTTCGTTACAGTAACCGAAAACAGAATTCGATTCGCCTGATGATAAACTACCCGGAAATCAGCCGCCAAACAACAGCACTCCCAATAAACCCCGCCCCGCCTGTAACAATTATCTTCATCCGAGTTGCTTATAGGTATATGATAGCGTTTGATTCGTCGGGAACGCAGCATGTGCAAATATTTAATTCTCGGATATCTGCTTCTACTTGTGGTTTCGTGTAATTCAAGGCAAGATTCCGAGCCTGAAACTCAACCCATTCACCCTTCGATTGTGAATATCGCTACGGATGTTTCAACTTCCGAGCCTAACAATGAACCCGTTGAATCATTCTCAGATGATTCAAATATTGGCCGTCCTCGTAAAAACAAAATAGAGATTGAAATTGTGTCCCGAGGCAGCGTTGACTCTGCAAGTCGTCCAAACAATACCGCCATCATCAAATTTTACTTAATCAGGGCTTCAAAAGAATGGACTTTGAAGCAAACTCTTGAAATTGAGAGCCATGCGCTTGCCGGTGCCGACCCAAAGATCGAAGACTTCAACAATGATGGCTTGAAAGATATTACCTTCCGGTCAAATACTGCCGCGAGAGGATCGAATGACGTCAGGACGCTGCTGATCTATGACAAGACTAACGATGTTCTGGTACACGTTAAAAACTCAGAGGACTATCCAAATCTGGCGTACAACAAGGCTCTAAAGTGTATCGATTCATGGATGGTTCACGGAGCATCGACAACTGTCTTCCTTCGGCTCGAGGGCGATCTATTGAAAGAATTTGCGTCGGTTGGCACAGGTGCGAATCGAGACGGGAATTGCTGTGCGCTAACCGTTAGGATTACTGAAAAGGCCGGAAAAGAAACAGTGATCCGTCGCAAAAGAATTACAGAAGACGATATCTACACGAGATTCCGAACCTTCGATCCTCCACAACCTTAAATTACCATCCCAAAATATACGCAAACATCAGCGGGGCGACGATTGAGGCGTCGGAACGGGTCAGAACCGGGAGCGGTAGCGACTGGGTTCTTTCACCAGCAACCAGTTTAACCTACCACCAATCGAAATCGGGCAATTTGTCACCTTGTTCGTTATTCACGTAATTACAAGCTTCCCAAATGCTTTTCTCATTCCATAGGTTTCGCTTACTGCCTTTGTCGGCCCACGGCGTGTGTTCGTGCGGCCACAAGCCATCTGCGCGAAGCTGCCGCGTGGCGTTTGCCTTCAACGCGATCAGAGCGTCTTTTGGCTTATTCGCTCCGATGTCGATCACGACGTGAACATGATTTGTTCGGACATTGATCGCAATCAGACGCCAGTTGCGTTTTACACAAGTGTCTCGAATGGCTTTCTCGACCGATTTTCGTCGTGCCGCACTCTAGGTCACGGGCGGATGCAAAAGAATTTTTTCGTTATGTTTTCGCCAGTTGCTGTTTGGCGAAATTCGCGGAGAACGATAGACATTGTTGTTGCGGTCAACCGAAACACGTTCGTCGCCGTGAAGCCACGTACCGTAACAGCGAAAGGTGAAGAAGACCGCGAGCGGTATGTCGGTGTCGTTCCACATAAATCATTTGTGCCGCGAGAAGAACCCAGTCGCTATCGCTCCCGGTTCTGACCTGCTCGGCCTCATCTTGTTTACCATCCCAAAATATACGCAAACATGAGCGGGGCGACTATTGAGGCGTCGGATTCGACGATGTATTTGGGTGTGGTTGTCCCGAGCTTGCCCCAGGTTATTTTTTCGTTGGGGACGGCTCCTGAATACGAACCGTAGCTTGTTGTTGAATCGCTGATCTGGCAGAAGTAACCCCAAACGGGCACGTTCTCGCGCCCAAGGTCCTGGTGGAGCATCGGGACGACGCAGATCGGGAAATCGCCCGCGATGCCGCCGCCGATCTGGAAGAATCCTATGGTCGAATCCTCCGTCGCATTGTTCGTGTACCATTCGGCAAGCATCGTCATGTATTCGATGCCGGTGCGGACGGTGTGGACGTGCTCGACATCGCCGGTGATGACGTGGCCGGCGTACATATTGCCCATTGTCGAATCTTCCCAGCCGGGCACGACCATCGGCAGGTTTTTCTCCATCGCGGCGTACATCCAAGAATCTTTCACGTCGATCTGGTAATACTCCTCGAGCGAGCCATTCTTTAAGACCTGATACATGAACTCGTGCGGGAAAAACGAGCGCCCTTCGGCCTCTGCACGTGTCCAGACCTCGACCATCGCTTTCTCAAGCCGCCGCATCGCTTCGTGCTCGGGAATGCATGTGTCGGTCACGCGGTTCATGTGGCGGTCGAGCAAAGCCTGTTCATCTTCGGCGGTCAAGTCACGGTAATTCGGCACGCGTTCGTAAAAATCGTGCGCGACCAAGTTGAAAAGATCTTCCTCAAGATTCGCACCTGTGCAGGAAATGATCTGGACCTTGTCCTGCCGGATCATCTCCGCCAGGCTCAACCCCAGTTCCGCCGTGGACATAGCACCCGCGAGCGTTATCATCATCTTCCCGCCACCGTCAAGATGTCGCGTATAACCCTCAGCCGCGTCAATGAGCGCCGCCGCGTTAAAATGCCGGTAGTGGTGTTTGATAAAATCAGTAATTTGTCCGTTCATAATTTACGTTTTAATGTTAGATATATGTCGCTCAATCGTCGAGCGGACTACGAACAAAATTCTTATTTTTCAAGACATGAGTATAAATCTGCGTCGTTCTCACATCCTTGTGCCCGAGCAATTCCTGAACCGTCCGGATATCATAATGATTCTCAAGAAGGCGTGTA
>JBQTJB010000053.1:0-12375 GCA_052387555.1 Blastocatellia bacterium
CGAAAAAGCATGAAGGGTGCTTTTTTGAACTGAATAATTATGCTGGAATGTCTGGCTTCAAGCCTTTTGCCGGTCCGAACATAGAACGGCACGTCTGCCCATCGCCAATTGTCGAGCGACAGCTTCAGAGCCGCGTAAGTTTCTGTTTGCGAATCGGACGAAACCTTCTCTTCCTTTCGGTATGAAATTACCTGCCTGCCGTCGATAACGCCCTCGCCGTATTGCCCGCGGACCGCTTTGTGCAAGGCGTCTTCGGGCGAAAAGTGCTGTACTGCCTGCAAGATCTTTGCCTGCTCATCACGAACGGAATCGGCTTCGAAGGAAACCGGTGGTTCCATTGCCGTCAGCGTAACAAGCTGAAAGATGTGATTTGGGATCATGTCCCGCAACGCGCCGGCGGTGTCGTAATAACCGCCGCGTGTTTCGACGCCCAGTTTTTCTGCAACCGTGATCTGGACATGATCGATGTAGTTTCGGTTCCATATCGGTTCAAAAATGCTGTTTCCGAACCGGAAAACGAGTAGATTCTGAACCGTCTCTTTTCCAAGATAGTGATCGATTCGGTAAATTTGCCGTTCTTTTAAAATTTTGAGCAAGTCGGCATTAAGTTTCTTTGCTGACTCGATGTCGTGGCCGAAAGGCTTCTCGAAAATAAACCTGCGCCAATTGCCGTTCTCTTCTTTCCCGAGTCCGTTTTTAACTATTTTTTGAGCAACATATGCGAATAGATTCGTCGGTATCGCCATGAAATAAAAATAGATTTCGGGTATTTTGTGCGTCTCGCATACCTCGGCGGCAAGCTCTTTCAAATCCTTGAACAGCTTTTTGTCGTCATCGAAATCGCCGCCTGTGTAGTATGTGCGTTGGCAGAACCACTTTATGAGTTCTTCGTCGGGATTCGACCCGGCAAATTCCTTCAGGTTTGCTGTCATCTGAGAGCGAAACTCGTCGGAAAGCATTTCCTGCCGCCCGACGCCGATGATCGCAAAATTGTCCGGCAGAAAGTTTTCCTTCGCCAGATTGTAGAGGGCCGGGAAGAGCTTGCGTTTTGTAAGATCGCCGGTCGCGCCGAAAATGACCATCACGCAGGGTTCGGCGGTTTTTTGTATTTCTGCCATTAGGATAATTTAACCACAGAGGTCACGGAGCAACAGATTGAATCAAAGTTAGAACAGAAGTGTTGAATGAAATCGGAGCCAACGGAAATCTCTGCCAAAAAATCTCTGTGCTCTCCGTGACCTCTGTGGTGAATTAAACCCCAAGTTTATCACGCAGTTCGAGTTCGCGTGCATTCATCTCGCCGTTATCAGTTTCGTGATCGTAGCCACATAAATGCAGCAGGCCGTGGAGAATAAGCTGCTTGATCTCGATTTCAAGCGAGAGTTTGTTTTCTTTTGCCTGGCGTTCGGCCTGCTCGGCAGAGATAACAATGTCGCCAAGATTCTTTTTGTCGGGATCGAATTCATCAGGCTCATTCGGGAACGAAAGGACATCGGTCGTATCGTTCTTGCCGCGAAAAAGATTGTTCAGCTCTTTCATGCGGCGATCGGAAACAAACGCGACCGAGAACTCGCGGTTGTCCGTCTCAACCGCAACCACCCGCACCGAGGCTACAAACGTTTCAAACTCTGCCGTCGCGATCTTAATTTTTCGCTGAAGATTTACTATCACCTAACTATGGCAATTTGGTTGACCCGAACGATTTTGAAAGGAATTTGGTAAAGACTGCTGTGGATATTCAGCAAAATCGTTTTATTCCAGCCCTAAATCATGGGTTCCGTAAAATTGACTAACCAAGACGCGGGCAAGCTCCGCCGATCCATTTTCGGCATGGTGTTCGCTCATGCAGAGAGCATCTAAAGCGATCTGACGGTCATTTCGTAACGCGACAGCAAACTCTTTCCAGTCCTTATGCTTACCGCGTTCAAACAGCGAGTCGATCGCCATCCGCGTCCAGCGTTCGTCTTTAAGGTTACGGTGTTTCATTTATTTCCAAATACGCGAACGGATAGTTCTTTCCCAATTACTTTACATCGTGCGACAACCTGTTCCCAGGATTTAAGTTTGGGCTCAAGAAATCGCAGTTGGTCAAACCCATGAACAGAATCATTAAGGTCATGAGGATCAGGAGCAAGCAATTTCTCACGAATTTCTTCGAACCGCTTAATCATATCCGAAAGCACAAAATCGATGTCCGATGAAAGCCTTTAATGAACATACAACGAGCAAACCGTGCCGTCGAGAGCGACGCTGCCAGGAACTGCTTTGTTTGCCTTGACGCCTGCTTTGACGACATCGATTAGTTGTTTCGGGACTTCGATCTTCACAACGTAATTCTTACCGTTAGTCGGCCTGGGTTTCGGACGAATGCGCTTCGTAAGCTTTAACGATCATCTGAACAAGTTTGTGGCGGACGACGTCTTTTTCGGTAAAATAAACGAACTCGATCCCTTCGAGGTCTTTCAGCACAACTTCCGCCTCTTTGATCCCGCTTTTTTGCCCACGCGGGAGATCGATCTGCGTACGGTCGCCGGTTACTACCGCCTTTGAGCCAAAACCGATGCGCGTTAGAAACATCTTCATCTGCTCGCTGGTCGTGTTCTGTGCTTCGTCAAGAATGATAAAAGCATCGGCGAGCGTGCGTCCGCGCATAAAGGCAAGCGGCGCGATCTCGATAATGCGTTTTTCCAACATTTTTGTGACTTTTTCTGCGTCTACAAGATCGAACAAAGCGTCATACAAAGGCCTTAAATATGGATCGACCTTGTCTTGCAGGTCTCCGGGCAAAAAGCCGAGACGTTCGCCTGCTTCAACAGCCGGACGAGTCAGAATTATTCGGCTGACCTGCTTCTTGAACAATGCGTCAACCGCCATCGCGACCGCGAGAAAACTCTTGCCTGTACCAGCAACGCCTATGCCGAAGACAAGATCGTTCGCCGAGATCGCTTCCAGATACTTTCGCTGATTAGCCGTTTTCGGCGCGACCGTCTTTTTGCCTGAGGGATTAAATCTCGCTTTTTGAAAATGATCCTTCAGGCTGTACGCGCGGTCCTCGGCTACCTGTTTGAACACGTCCCGCAGTTCCTTGTCGGTGAAGGTATTCCCGTCAGCAAACAGTTCGCCGAAATCACGCAGGATCTGTTCGACGGTTTCGATGTCATTCGGGTCTCCGTCAATCAGAAGCTCATTGCCGCGCGCGCCGATGTTCACGTCGAGCAGCGATTCGAGATACTTGATGTTCTGGTCCTGAACGCCGAAAAGAATGTTCAAACCCTGTGGTGGAAGTTCTAATTTTCGAAGATTGCTCAAATTGAAATTTCTCTTTGAAGAAGGTCTTTCTTTTAATAAATGAGGCTACAAGAACTGGGACATCGTGTCAATTTATTTAGGGATCTTCGACAGCGGACAATAATATCAGGTCACTGTTTATTCACTTTGCGAAACTACAATACCCTATGATAATCTTACTCCTTTGTGAAACTAACGATTTCTCATCTATTACAGGAGCAATTTATCAAAAATGGCTAACAATGGAGACGTAAAGATCGGCAAGGTCGTACAGATCATCGGCCCGGTCGTCGACGTCGAATTTCAGGATTATCTTCCGCCTATTTATCAGGCGCTTCGCATTACATCAGAAGGTTTTGACGTAGAAACAACGGTCGATGTCGTGTCCGAAGTTCAACAGCACCTTGGCGAAGGCCGCGTTCGTGCCGTGTCCATGCTTCCGACCGACGGAATGGTTCGCGGGATGAAAGTTATCGATCTCGGCGGGCCTATTACCGTTCCGGTCGGCACTGCAACTTTGGGCCGCGTAATGAACGTGATCGGCGATCCGGTAGACGAACTCGGCCCGGTCGATTCCGAAACGCGTTCTGCGATCCACCGTCACGCCCCCAGCTTTGACGAACAGGCGACCTCGCTTGAGATGTTCGAAACGGGAATCAAGGTTATCGACCTCATCCAGCCGTTTCTTCGCGGCGGAAAGATCGGGCTTTTTGGCGGAGCCGGCGTCGGCAAGACAGTTCTGATCATGGAGCTCATTAACAACGTCGCTATCGGTTCCGACGGTTTCTCGGTTTTTGCAGGTGTCGGAGAACGAACGCGTGAAGGCAACGACCTTTTGCGTGAAATGGTCGAATCCAAAGTTATCAGGTATGGCGATGCTTTTAACGAGCACATGGAAAAGACCGGCGAATTCGATCTTGCCAAAGTCGATAAGGCCGAGATAACCGGCTCAAAAGTGTCGTTGGTTTATGGCCAGATGACCGAACCTCCCGGAGCCCGTCTGCGGGTTGCTCTTTCGGGCTTGACGGTCGCCGAATATTTCCGCGATCAGGGCAACGACGTGCTCTTCTTCGTAGATAACATTTTCCGCTTTACACAGGCCGGTTCAGAAGTTTCCGCATTGCTCGGACGCATGCCGTCCGCAGTCGGTTACCAGCCGACTCTCGCTACCGAAATGGGAGAAATGCAGGAACGCATCACGTCGACCAAGACCGGTGCTATTACATCGATCCAGGCCGTGTACGTGCCGGCCGACGATTACACCGATCCGGCACCGGCGACAACCTTTGCCCACCTCGACGCCGTTACAGCACTCTCGCGGCAGATCGTTGAGCTCGGCATTTATCCGGCGGTCGATCCGCTCGCGTCGAACTCGCGTATTCTCGATCCGAACATTGTCGGCGAAGATCATTACAACACGGCTCAAGCCGTCAAAAAGATCCTTCAGCGTTACAAAGATTTGCAGGATATTATTGCGATTCTTGGCCTCGACGAACTTTCCGAGGACGACAAACTTACGGTTGCACGCGCGCGCAAGATCCAACGATTCTTCTCGCAGCCGTTCTTCGTCGGCGAGCAGTTTACGGGCCTTAAGGGCGAATACGTAAAGGTCGAAGACACGATCAAGGGCTTTCGTGAGATTCTCGAAGGAAAATGCGACGACATGCCGGAGCAATCGTTCTACATGGTCGGCACGATAGAACAGGCTCGTGAAAAAGCCAAGAAGATGGCCGCTGCCGCGTAGATGCAATTGATAATTGAGAATGAATAGTGGAAAACTCTTGGTTTTTCATTGTCCATTCTCAATTGTAAATTTTTTTCTATATTATGCTTAAGCTTGAAATCGTAACTCCAGAACGCCGTGTTCTCGAAGCTGAGGTCGAATCGGTCACAGTACCTACGGCCTCCGGCGAAGCCGGAATATTGTCCAACCACGCTCCGTTGATTTCGGCGTTGAAGCCGGGCGTGCTCACTTATTTCAATAAAGGCGTCGCCGAGAAGATGGCGGTTGCCGGAGGCTTTGTCGAGGTCAGTAACAACAAGGTCGCTGTAATGACAGACAGTGTAAAAACAGCCGACGAAGTGGATATCGAGGCGGCTAAAGCTATGCGTGACGAAGCAGAAAGGGAACTCGCCTCGCTAGCGTCCGGTGCTATAGAAGAAGCCGAATCCGCTCGGGAACAGCTTGATACGGCAAATGCGATTCTTCAACTCACAAGGTGAAATCTGGTTTCAGATTTTTAACCGAATCCGGCATGTCAGAATTTTTTAATTTTTTACGTTTTTCGGCTTGACAAGGAATAATAATCGGCTATATTAGGATAGCTCTACTAAGAATTGGGCTGTTTCGAACAGTTCAGCAATTGTTTTCCAAACAGATTTCTGTCTTTGAACAGGAATCTGCTGGTTATTCGCTGTATCTTAGTAAAAGCCGAGGGTTGAAATTTTATCAGTTTCGGGATTGCGGTCTCCACGGCCGTAGTTCCGGAAACAGGAAAAGACGATGTATGCGGTGTGGGAGACGTATGCAACGTCTTTTCCGCTTTTAAAAGCAATAAATCCTGGTTTGTTGTCATTAGGTATTATGTCGAACAAACCTTTGCAAAATAATTGATCACTTTCCGTAGCTTATCCGCCAAATCTTCCGAGCGCCGTCGTCGGCGATAAGCAGCGAGCCGTCCGCTGCGACCAGCAAGCCGACCGGCCTTCCCCAAACGTCGCTGCTGTCTTCGCTTGGGAGCCAGCCGGAAACGAAATCTTCGTAGCTATTGCCGATGAGTTTGCCGTTTTTGAAACGTATTCGTATGATCTTGTAACCCGTTAGTTTCTGCCGGTTCCAAGATCCGTGAAACGCTACGAAGGCATCGCCCTGATACTCCTTCGGGAACATCTTGCCGGTGTAGAACTGGATGCCTAAAGCAGCTACGTGCGAGGTAAACAGGACGTCAGGGACGATTGCTTTCTTGACCAACACCGGATTCTCACCTTTTCGACGCGGGTCTTCGTTCTGGCCGATGTAAGAGTACGGCCAGCCGTAGAAGCCTCCTTCTTTGACCGATGTTACATAATCGGGCACCAGGTCGTCGCCGAGGCCGTCGCGTTCGTTGACAGCCGTCCATAGCTCGCCGGTTTTCGGGTTCCATGCAAGGCCGATAGGATTTCGCAGTCCCGATGCATAAATTCTGTGATTCCTGCCGTCCGGGTCGTATACTGAAATGGCCGCTCTACGCGGATCGGCTTCTACGCTGACATTCGAAGCGGAACCAATCGAAACAAACATCTTTTTACCATCCGGCGAAAAAAGAATGTTGCGTGTCCAATGCTGGTTGTAGCCGCCTGGCGTCAGCTCTACGATCTTTTCAGGGTCGCCCGCAGCAGCCGTCTGTCCGCTTTTGTATGTGAAACGGACAATGGAATCAGTGTTCGCTACATAAAACCAGTTTTCATGAAACGCCATTCCGAACGGCTGTGCGAGCTTGTCGGAAAAGACGAAACGTTGGTCGGCTTTACCATCCTTGTTCGTATCCCGCAGCACGATGACCGAATTTGCTCGCGAATCGGCAACAAAAACATCACCGTTCGGGGCAAGCGCCATCCATCGCGGATAACGAAAATCACCTTCGGCAAAAACATTCACCTTAAAACCCTTCGGGAGGTAAAGCTTTGCATTTTCAGGTTGTGGAACCTGGCGCGAGTTTCTTCTGACGCTCTCGGTGTGGAAGGGCAGAGGAAGCTTTTTGGGATCGATCGAGTGAACTGTCGGTTGGTCAAAGCCGACAATCTGCGGAAGTTTTGTATCGACCGGAGCCGGCGTCTGTGTCGGCGTTGCCGACTGGCATACGGCATTCAGCGAAACAGCCAGCAGAAGCGATATTGCAACGAAAAGATGTTTGATATAATGTGCCTTCATATTACCTAAATCGAATGTCTGAAAAATTATCGGTTATTCAAGAGGATAAACGCCCGGAGCGGCGAAGCACAAGCGAACTCGGGGTTCGCGGCGAATCTCTTGCGGCGGAATATTTGAAAGAGCGGGGCTACCGTCTCGTCCTGGCGAATTTCAGGGTTCCGGTCGGCCGCAACAGCCGCGGCGTGCAAATAACCGGCGAGATCGACCTGATAGCGCTCGATGGCAACGTGCTTTGTTTCATCGAAGTAAAAACGCGCAGGTCCGCTGATTTTACGCCCATACTAACGGCCGTCGATCTCCGCAAGCAGAGACAAATTACGCGTACATCTCGTGTCTATCGAAACATTTTCGGTGTTTCTGCAATGGATTACCGTTACGATGTCATTTCCGTATTGATGCTGAAAGCTGAGGAGCCAGTGATAGAACTGGTAAAAGGTTTCTGGCATGAAGGGAAGTTTCGAAAACGAGCGTGGAGCCATCAACAGGATTTTGTTTGAACAATAATTAGCCTCAAGGCGTAATAAACCGGAGCACAAATCAAAAAATATGAAGATCAAGCCAATTTTTCTGACTGCTTTTCTATCGTTAATCGTCTTTTCCGGTTCGATGTTCGGCCAGCAGCCGGCATTGATAGACCGCGAGATTTTCTTTGGCAATCCGGAATATGCCGGTGCCCAAATCTCGCCGGACGGAAAGTATATCTCGTTCATTAAGCCCTATAAGGACACAATGAACGTTTGGGTTAAGGAAGCGAACGCTCCTTTTTCATCGGCAAAACCGATGACGGCTGATACCGCTCGCCCGGTGCGTAATTACTTCTGGTCGCGGGACGGCAAGTACATCCTCTTTGTTCAGGACAAGGGAGGCGATGAGAATTTTAACGTCTATGCGGTCAATCCGGCCGATAGCCCCACAGCAGGTTCGGATGTTCCTTCGGCACGAAATATAACCGACTCAAAAGGCGTCCGCGCGATCATTCAGGCTGTGCCGGAATCCGATCCGGACGCAATTTATGTCGGCATCAACGAACGCGACAAGGCATGGCACGACCTATATAAAGTGAAGATCTCGACCGGCGAACGCACTCTTATAAACGAAAATCGCGACCGCTATCAGGGAATGGTCTTCGATAACACGGACAAGCTGCGGCTCGCCGTGCGTGCAGCACAGAACGGCGATACGGAGATCTTGAAGATCGGAGCCGACGGAAAGGCAGCCAAAATTTACGACTGCAACGCGTTTGAAACATGCGGGCCTATTCGGTTTCACAAAGACAATAAACGCGTCTATATGCAGACGAACAAGGGCGACGCCGATTTGATCGAGCTCGTTTTGATGGATGTGACCAACGGGGCGATAGAAAAGGTAGAGGGCGACCCGTTAAGGAAGGTCGATTTTGGAGGAGCATCGTTTTCAAACCTGTCGGACGAGATCATCGCAACGTCGTACAACGACGATCGCTCTCGAATCTATTGGAAAAACAAGGACTTCGAAAAAGACTACAACTTTATCAAGAAGAAACTCGGCGACCGCGACGTAAATTTTCAGTCCAGCACGAACGACGAATCGAAATGGATCGTCGTTACCACAAGCGATGTCGACCCTGGAACTGTCTGGTTCTTCGACCGCAGGAACAAAAATCTATCGACGCTTTATCAGGTACGGGAAAAACTGGACCGCAAGGCGCTTTCGCCGATGACCGCTGTTCGCTATAAATCCTCTGACGGAATGGAAATACCTGCGTATTTAACCATTCCAAAAGGATCGAACGGAAAGAATCTGCCTACGGTGCTGTTTATTCACGGCGGACCGTGGGGACGCGATTTCTGGGGATACAATACTTACGCCCAATTTCTCTCAAATCGCGGCTACGCCGTCCTGCAGCCTAATTTCCGTGCTTCTACCGGCTACGGAAAGAAGTTTCTCAACGCCGGAAACAACGAATGGGGCCAGAAGATGCAGGACGATATTACGTGGGGCAAGAAGTATCTTGTCGAACAGGGAATTGCCAATCCGAAACGAGTTGCGATCATGGGCGGAAGCTATGGCGGCTACGCGGCTCTGGCCGGCGTGACGTTTACGCCTGATGAATACGCCGCATCGGTCGCGATCGTGCCACCGTCGAATCTCATCACGCTGCTTGAAGCCATTCCGCCGTATTGGGAAGCTATCCGCACGGTCTTTTACAAACGCATGGGCGACCCGAACACGGCTGAAGGCCTGGCACAGATGAAGCGTCAATCGCCGCTCACTTATGCCGACCGCATCAAGACGCCATTGATGGTTGTGCAGGGGGCTAACGATCCGCGTGTGAAGCAGCGTGAATCCGACCAGATAGTCGTCGCTCTTCGCGACCGCAATTACCCGGTTGAATACCTGCTTGCTCCCGATGAAGGCCACGGTTTTGCACGTCCGGTAAACAACATGGCAATGATCGCCGCCTCGGAAAAGTTTCTCGCCAAACATATCGGCGGACGTTATCAGGAAACGATGACGCCGGAGGTCGCAAAGCGTTTGGGCGAGATAACGGTCGATCCGAAAACGGTTAAGCTTGTAATGAAAACTGATTCGAATGCCGCTCCTGCCGCAGATGTGACGGGCGTATGGAACCTGCTGGTCGATGCCGGCGGGCAAACCGTCGACGTTGCACTCGATCTAAAACAGGATGGCAATGCCGTAACCGGTTCGATGAATTCGACGGTTGGCGGTGGAACCGTTGATAAAGGCAAGGTTGCCGGAAAAACGGTCAAAGCGACGATCAAAGCCGACGTTCAGGGCCAAGCGACCGACCTGGAGTTGGAAGGCACGATCGATGGCGACAAGATAACCGGAACCATTACGGCGCATGGACTGGGAGTGTTTTCGTTTACGGGAACGAAAAAGAAGTAAGTTATTGAATTTGAATAGCTTAAGAGGACTTTAAAGTACGAAAATATCAAAAACACCGTTTCTTGTTTCACACTGCTGTAACGAAACAAGAATCGGCATTTTTGATATTTACAAGATTAAAGCCCTATTTCAATTCCCATGTCGTGCCGATTGTAAATGAGCGTCCGCGAGCGGGCGAGAATGTAAACTGCTCGCTGTACGCACGATCGAACAAGTTCGAGACACCGAGATTTATGTTGAAATTGAACTGCTCACGGCGGAAGTAATAACCTCCGCGCACGTCATGAGCAACAAACCCCGCCTCGGGTCCGCCGTTCCCGCCCTGATTAATCGGCAACAAGAACGAATCCGAAAGCCGCTCTTGTTTCCCGACGATCCGCACATTGTAATCGAAAAAATAAGCCTTTCCGAAATTCTGCCATCGGACGCCGAGGTTGGTGCGAAACGGGCTGATAAAATTCAACGGCTGATCCGTATCTGTATCGTCTCCACGAAGATAGCTAAAATTTCCGTTCGGGGTAAGATAGCCGAGACTGATCTTTACCGGTACTTCGAACTCCGCCTCGAAACCTTTAATGCGTGCACGGTCGACGTTCTGCGTCTGAAAAACGCGGATTGGTGCGGGACCTGGAGGCGTTGTCACGATAAAACAATTATTCGAGTCGTAAACCGTTCCCGGACGAACTATAAAGACCGGACACTGCTGACCGTCGTCATTTGGGGTTGTAAAAGCCGGAACCGTCGCCAAAAAGTTATTGTATGTATTGTTGAAATAAGTTGCCGAGGCAGCGAAATTCCCGGTTCTGAATTTCACGCTTGTGTCGATGTTGACGCCGGTTTCCGGTTTCAGAAAAGGATTGCCGACGACCTGTCCACCTACCGATCCCGGGCCGGTGAAGAACAGTTCGAAGATATTCGGCGTGCGAAAGCTGCGTCCGACGCGACCCGAAAGACTGATATTGGCAGTAAGCCTGTAAACCGCGCCGAAGTCGCCGGTTACGGCCGTGTTCGACACGTCCAAACCAGAAGCAAGGCTGCCGATCTGAAGGTCGTCGATCTGATCCTGACGAAGCACCGGGATCGAAAAACCGGCTGTTCGTTCAGCTTTTGTCTTAAAATTGTCCACGCGAACTCCGCCGATTAATTTCAAGCGTTTAGTCATGCGGAACTCGTTTTGCGCAAAACCCGCAAAGTTTGAAAGGCTTGCATCGGGGACGCTTTTCGTATTGCTGAACTGACGGTTTGGCGAAAACGAAGTCGTCGAACTTACACCCAAACGACGGTCCTTGTTGTCATCCTGAAAGAAACTTACGCCTGCGATCAGGTTATTGCGGCTGCCGAGCATCCAGTCGCTTTGCACGTCGAAGCCGCTGGTATTGGTGTCGGTAACCGTCTCGCTGAATTGATAGATTCCCGGAAAGAATGGCGCCGCCGGAGGCACTGTCAGAATATTCGTGAAATTTCGATACTGTGTTTGGTAAAAACCGCTGATCGATAAACGCTGCAAGTTTTCAGTCAATGCGGCGGAGTCGTAACGACCGCTTACCTTGTCGCGGTTTGAAAACGGAAAAAAACCATTGAACACACCGGCGAGGCCAGCCGAACCAATGTTTCCTGCACGACGGCGCTCGTAATTTGCACGGATCGCATTGTTGTCATTCAGAAAGAAACGCAGCGTCACCGACGAGTTGCTCCCATGCGATTGAGAGTTCAACGCTTCCCCGCCATCCGTTATATCGAAGCCGCTGTCGCGAAGCCCTTGAAGGAATTCGTCGTCCGGATTTCCGGTAAAGTAGTTATCAAAACGCTCAAGCGACTGTGCGAGGCGAAATGCGAAAAACTTGTTCGAACCGTTGACCGAGAGGTTTCCCCGGCGGCCGGTTTCATTCGAAGTGTAGAACGTGTCCAGGGCGCCGCCAAACCGAAAGCCCTGGTCATTCCTGGGAGGAACATCGCGGGTGATAATGTTTATCGTTCCGGCTAGCGCGTCTGTTCCGTACAGAACGGATCCGCTGCCCCGGACGACCTCGACGCTCTCGATTTGCGACGTTTCGACCAGACCGGTTTCAACGCCGGATTGCCCGGTGGATGTGCGGCTGTTATTCAGTCTCTCGCCGTCCACCAAAATCAGCACGCGATTGCTGTCCAATCCTCTAATCCGCGGCCGAACCTGAAAAGCACCTTCATTCACAGTCGATGTTCCCGGCAAGGTGCGAACGACATCGCTGATCGTGTTGACGGCCTTTCGCTCTATCTCCTCGCGGTTAAGGACGATTACCGGAACGGCA
>JBQTJB010000054.1:0-2589 GCA_052387555.1 Blastocatellia bacterium
TGCCCATTTCAACAGGCGTTTTGCCGACATAACCGATTCGATCGGTTTCGCAACCCCGACGATATCGTCCCAGATTATCTTCAGGTCCAATGATCGACGGCTGATGCGGTCGCCTTTAGAGGTAACAAACTCGAGCTGTCTCGCGGCAACCAATGCGGCAAGGATAAGGTGTTGTGCCTCACGAACAAGTCCGAACGGAGGTTTGCGAAGCGTGGTGTAAACGGACTTTAATGAAATGGTTTGATCGCCAGCCGCAGCAGTAATATTTCCAACTTCCGCAACAAGCGGAAGATCAAGAAGATTCTCAACCGTTTCGGGCTCAAGCAGATCTCCGTTTTTTCGCACCAACCCGAGCGGCAGGGCAAAGTCTCTGGCAAGATTTTGCACCTCGGCCAGGTTCTGGCGGGTACCGCTGTATAGGTCTGTAACCAGCGTCGCAACCTCCGCCATTCCAAGCTTTTGGCCAAATTCGGGATGATCCGGGTACCGCGTTTCGAAAAGCGGTTCGAGCATTGCCGTATACAACTCTGAAAGGGTCTGAGCGCTTCGTGCTTCTTCGGTAAAATTATAATCGAAGCCGTCGATCACGAGTTTTCCATCTTCGAGAAAGCTCCGCTGAAGTATTCGGCCGGCCGAATTCGAATGCGAATGTATCGAGGGCCTGACCTGCTCGTCAAACTCGTTCCTTATGTCGGCATTCGTCAAAAGCACATGGTATCTGAGCAGAGTTTCAATCTCTTCCCGCGTCAGCTCATCCGGCTTCCATGAAACAACCGCATTTTCGCTCTTAACGGGTGGAGCACCCGGTTCCGACGTCGATGTCTCGACTGAGACGACCCAGTCGATCGATCCATTCAGTTCAGTGTCGCCTATCTCTGGGCCGGGCGGATTACCGTAATTCCAATTGATTCGCCCGCGTCGATGGCCGCCGCGCCAATAGATGCCGCAATCCATCCAGTTTCGAGCGTCTTCGGCATCATCTACGGGAATTGAAAAGTCCTGAAACCGGTCGTCCATCAATCGCCGGAGAATGCCCGAAAGTTCCTCCACCGGCACATCCGAAATTGCCAGATCCAATGCGACATTGAGCTTATCCTTGCTCGCAACCTTAAATCCGTATCGTGTTTCACGTCCTTCAACAGAAATGCATTGAACGTCGTTCGGCATTGCGTCAGCAAATGTTTTTATTAGATCCTCGACCGTTTTTGCGGCTTTTCCCGGATCGGATTCTTCGAAGATGAGCATCGACTGGGCTATCTCGGCGGCGGTAGTTCCCTGTCCGTCAAGCGAAAGCAGCATCAATGCCTTAAGTATGAGTTTTGCCTGCAATCGCTGCATTACAGGAATTTTTGCCACGACTTCGGAGTTAAGCTTGTCATAAACAGCGAATGCTTCGTTCAAGTCCTCGATCTTTCGCAGTCCCTGCTCGCCTTTATCAAAAACTTCGTCGAGCGCGATCAGCGACGTAGCCGGCCGGCCCATGATCCGTTCGCCGGCTTCTGAAGCAAAACCTAGCAACGCGAAATCGTGAACGTAAAGCCGGACATATGGGGCAACTTCAAGAATTGCCGGATGAAGCGGATAAAGCGACGTAAACTTTTGCTCGCTCCATCGGAAATTAGGCAGAACAGCGCGGAAGTATTGATATATCTCCTGCAAAACCGGCTGCATCTGCGGCTGTTTTGGAAAAATATGAGAATTAACGACCTTGTAGAGGTGTTCCTGGTCGAGATAATCGATCGTAAAGGTTCGCGAGATCGCGGAGTTCGTACCGTCCGCCCCGGCAATATCGTCGTCCAAAGCGACGCCAACAAACACATTTTGGGTTTTGATCACTTCTGCAATTTCACCAAGCTGCGCGCCGTCATCACGAGCCACGCGTGCCCCGCGTTCAAATGCGGTGTCGATCAGCATAAGGTAGGGCAAATCACCAGTTTTGTCTCCGACCGTTTCAAAAATTGCCTGAATTGAATCGCCGATCGCTTTTTCTTCGATCGAAAACGCTTCTGAAACCGCGGCCTTTAGCTCCTCTATTAGCGTCATGCCGGTTCCGCGACGAACCTGAACTACCGGGTAATGACGCCGAAGAAGCCGCTGCGCGCTGGACGCCACATGCGAATCAGTCACCTTTGCCCGTAGCTCCGTTTGCGACACCAAAGCTGCCAAAGCAGCAAGAAAATGGCTCTTCCCGACGCCTCGATAGCCAGCGAGAGCAAACGCGGCTCCGCCATGGCTTTGGACATTAGCTATTCGATCCAGCCATTTTGCCATCAGCTCGGATGTAACGTCCGTAAAGTGATAATTCGACAAAGTTTCGGCTGCATCCGCCGTAAAGTCCCGCAAAATCACGTATTTGCGAACTTCTACGATGTCCTTGACTTTTTCTTGAATACGATTCATCTGAAAGGCGAAACCCTTGTGATAAAGACTTTAGAAGATTTTTGAGAGTTTGCGGAATGACAAGAGAAACGGGAATAAAACAGCAATCCCCTTGACATTCCATATTTTAGCAACTTATCGCAAGAAAAAAAAGACTTTTCACGTCCAAATAAACTTTTGTTTTCTGCCGCAAAAATTTTCAGTGCTGTT